>DASZPI010000091.1:0-2950 GCA_035550355.1 Pirellulales bacterium | reverse complement strand
AACGAAGCGGTGCTGGCGAAGCCGACCATCGGCGGCAACGTGGGGAAGTTCGACTTGATGCGACCATCCATGTAGCCGACGTTGCGCGGCCGGACATCAAACAGCTCGATGATGTTGCAGATGGTCGGGGTATCGAACAGGGCAAGTTTCTTCAGGGTTTCAGGGGTGATCATCTCGTTCGCCTCTCTTCCGAGAGAGCGGCCATCATGGTTCACCCCTCTCCCCTTGCGGGAGAGGGGCCGGGGGTGAGGGGTAAAAAATATCACACGCCTTCGTTCAGCTTCCGCCAAATCAACTCTGCAACAGCCTCCGAGGCTTCGTACAAATCATGATTCCAAAACCGCACAACACGAAAGCCAATTGCCTCCAGCCAGCGTGTGCGTTTGGCATCATACTCGATTTGTTGCGCGTGTTGACCCCCGTCGATTTCGAGAATCAACCGACGCTCGAAGCACACAAAGTCGACGATGAAGTCGCCCAGGGGTACTTGTCGACGAAACTTGAACTGCGCAAATCGCCGATTGCGAAGCTGCGACCAAAGCAAACGCTCGGGCTCGGTCATCTTGCGGCGTAAGCGTCGCGCACGATCGAGCGATTTGCTCATGCTCGCCCCCTCACCCCCGGCCCCTCTCCCGCGGCGGGGAGAGGGGAGACTCGTACGCCGCGGTTCTCTGCTCCTTCCCTCTCCCTTGACGGGAGAGGGTGGTCGCCGCCGCGGCGACCGGGTGAGGGTGTGAAGCGGGTACCGATACTCTACCGCCACCCGCCCCTAAATATCGTAATACAAACAAAATTCATAGGGATGCGGCCGCAGGCGCATCGCGTCGACTTCGTTCTTCAGCTTGTAGTTGATCCAGGTGTCGATCACGTCCTCGGTGAACACGTCGCCGCGCAGCAGGAACTCGTGGTTATCGCGCAGCGAACGCAGCGACTCCTCCAGCGAGCCGGGTGCTTTAGGCACGCGGGCCAGCTCCTCGGGCGGCAGGTCGTAGATATCCTTGTCCAGCGGCTCGCCCGGGTGCATTTTGTTCTGGATGCCGTCGATCACCGCCATCAGCATGGCCGAGAACGACAAGTAGGGGTTGCAGCTCGGGTCGGGGCAGCGGAACTCGACGCGCTTGGCCTTGGGGCTGGCGCTGTACATGGGAATGCGGCAGGCCGCCGAGCGGTTGCGCTGCGAATAGGCCAGGTTGACCGGCGCCTCGTAGCCAGGCACCAGGCGCTTGTAGCTGTTGGTCGTCGGGTTCGAGAACGCCAGGATCGACGGCGCGTGGCGCAGCAGGCCGCCGATCGCGTAAACCGCCATGTCGCTGAGTCCCGCGTACCCCGAGCCGGCAAACAGCGGCTCGCTCCCCTTCCACAGCGAAATGTGCGTGTGCATCCCGGAGCCGTTGTCGCCGTACAGCGGCTTCGGCATGAAGGTGACCGTTTTGTTGTACTTCTTGGCGACGTTCTTGATGATGTACTTGTACATGCACATGTAGTCGCCCATCGTCACCAGGTCCTGGAACCTGAGATCGATTTCGCACTGACCGGCGGTGGCGACCTCGTGGTGCTGCGCTTCGACATCCATGCCGCAGTCGATCATCGTCTGCATCATCTCGTTGCGGATGTTCATCAACTGATCGCTGGGCGGCACCGGGAAGTAGCCCTCCTTGTGGCGCAGCTTGTAGCCCAGGTTCGGCCCTTCGACCCGTCCGCGGTTCCATTGCCCCTCGATGCTGTCGAGATGGTAGTAGCCTTCGTTCGAGGTTTGATCGAACCGCACGTCGTCGAACACGAAGAACTCGGCCTCGGGGCCGATGTAGCAGGTGTCGGCAATGCCGGTGCTCTTCAGGTAGTTGACCGCCTTGCGCGCCACGTTGCGCGGATCGCGCGAGTAGTCCTCGCGGGTCACGGGGTCCTGAATGTTGCAGATCATCGAGATCGTCGGAATGGTCGTGAACGGATCGAGCACGGCCGTGGCCGGCTGCGGAACCAGGATCATGTCGCTTTCGTTGATCGCCTGCCAGCCGCGAATGCTCGAGCCGTCGAAGCCCAGCCCTTCGTCGAACACGTCCTCGGTCAGCTTGTTCACAGGAATGGTGAAATGCTGCCACAGGCCCGGGAAATCCATGAACCGCAGATCGACTGCCTTGACGTCCTTTTCCCGGCAATATGCGAGCACTTCCTTTGGCTTCAAGACGCTCATGGCGAGTATTCTCCCTGCCTGTCTAGATGCGAATGCGTCGATCGACCACGCCATCATAGCGCACGCTGCGCCGGACACAATTCGACTCCGCAAAAAACGACCACGCGCTGGTATCCGGCGCGCCTTGAGCGGCCCACCGTCTCGGCATAGCATGAAGGCCCTCGCGTCTGTCCTTCCCGCCTGGCATTTTTGAGAGGCCCGCGCTATGGTTCGTCGCTGCGTTCTGCTCGCGCTCGCTGCCTGCTGCATGGTCGCCGCCGATGGCCGCCTTGCCTCGGCTGCGACTGCCGAGGGCAAGCTGTTTCGCGCGGGCGCGTTTGCCGCCGATATCACGCCGCAAAAGTTCCCCATCTCGGTCAACGGCAGCACCCAAGACCGCCAGGCAACGGGTTCGCACGATACGCTGCACGCCCGCTGCCTGGTGCTCGACGACGGCGCCACGAAACTGGCAATCGTCGTGTGCGATAGCTGCGCCATCTACCGCGAGGTAATGGACGAGGCGAAGCAGTTGGCCGAGAAGACCGTCGGCATTCCCGGCAGCAACGTTTTGATCTCGGCCACGCACACGCACTCGGCCCCGTCGTCGGTCAGCGTGTTCCAAAGCGATGCCGATGTCGACTACCAGCGCCACCTCGCGCAGCAGATCGCCAAGGGCATCCAACAGGCCCACGCGCAGTTGGAACCGGCGCGGCTTGCCTGGGCCGTTGGCAGCGATCCGACCCAAGTGTTCAATCGCCGCTGGTACCTGAAAGAAGGCAC
>DASZPI010000090.1:0-2047 GCA_035550355.1 Pirellulales bacterium | reverse complement strand
ATTCGGGATCTTTCGTGTCGGATCAAACCGCAAGTAATTCGCAACCGTGAGAAAATCAGGAAACTCAGGCTTCGGCTTGTCCTGAGGCGAAGGATCCCCTGTCAATAACTGCAACGATCCGGCCGGATGCCCGCCGCCGGTATGGGCCATCGATCGCAAGATCGTGAAGCGATCGGCGATCGCGGCGTGACGAGGCAATAGCTCGCCCAGCCGTAAGCCCGGCACGCGGGTGTCGATCGTGCCGAACGGCCCGCGACAGTCGGTACTCGCCTCGGGCTTGGGATCGTACGTTTCCAGATGGCTGCCGCCGCCGCGCAGCCAGACGAGAATCAGTGCCGTGCGCGGCTGCGAAGCGTTGGCTGCGCCGGCCGCCGCGCGCAATCGCAACAGCCCCGGCAGCGACAGGCTGCCAAGCCCTGCGAGTCCGAAGCGTAGGAGTTCGCGGCGATTCACTGATTTGGTAGGCGTGCCGGGCGAGTAATGAAAGCGGCGGGGTGTGCTAGCGAGGTCTTTTACGATCGCACAATTCGTGAGCTGGAACAAGTGCGGTGGGTCTCGGGTGATTAATTTGTGCAGCAACAGGGATTTAGCGGAGCGCGTGCATCAAGCCCCCAACCAATCATTGGTGGCGGTGCTTGGGGCCGTTATGGCGCAAACTCCGCTTCTGGGCTTAGCGTGATTGCCGAAACATTTACCGCTTCCGGAAATAGCGCCTCGGCCCTTTCTACATCGTCCCCCGAAGCCCCAAATGGAAGGAACACGTCTCCAATAGCTTCGTCTCCTAACCACACTCTCCACACTGGTATCGTCGCAGCACTGCTCGGCTCGCCCGGCGCATGATCTGCTATCCACGCGGCTGTGTTTGACCTGCCGCCATGTTCAACTAGCCACTGCCGATACGCCCGTCTCTCCCAGATGGGCATCATGGCACACAACCATACGGCAACCAACGTCACCACGACCAACATTGTCCCTGTTCCAAACTGGAACCATCGTCGGCGGGTGGGCCTAGTGATAGGCATCGATCGGTGGGCCGTCATCAAACGGTTACCATTTGAGGCTTTACAGCTAATCGACCGTTGCACTGGTGGGCAGCCACCAGCGGCACCAGGTGTGCTACTTTGCTTCTTTATCTTCCGGCGTCAGCACAGCGCGAAGCGCAGCTCGTAATTGCTCATCAAAATGGTTGCCGGCGCCGACGAAGAGGCGCTGCACCACGCCGTCGCGGCCGACGATCACGGTTTGTGGAATCGCGTTTGCGCCGTATTGCTCGGCGACGCGCCCTTGCCGATCTAGCGCCACAGGCATGTCGAGCTGCAGTTGCGTGAGTGCCGTGCGCACCTGGTCCGGCGTCTCGGCCAGGTTCACGGCCACGAGCTTTACGCCCTGGTCGGCGAATTCGCGCGCCACTTTGTCGACCTGCGGCATCGCCTGCCGGCAGGGTCCGCACCAGGAAGCCCAGAAGTCGAGCACCAGGACGTGGGCCCGGTTCTCGGCCAGGACGAACTTCGTGCCGTCGAGCATGTCGAGCTGGAAGTCGGGGGCCTGTTTACCGACGAGCGCGGAGTCGAGCCCCGACGCTTCGCCTTCTCCTCCTTCGCCGTCGGGGTTGGCGAGCGGTTCGGCCGCGGCCGTCAGTTGCCACTGATGGACGACAAGCGACGCCGCCTCGGCCTCGATGGCCGTGCCGAACAGCAACTCGTCGATCTGCCCAACGTCGACGTGGCAATTGCCCAAAAGCTCGCTCGTGCCGGAGAGGACCGAGCCCTCGAATCGCGTGGCGAAGAAGGTCAGCCGATTACCGTCCCCTTGTAACGCTTGCACGCGCGTGCCAGGCAGGACGGCCGCGGGCGCCGCGGCTTCGGCCGTGTCGGGGTGCAACCAGATAATCCGCGCAATGCCGGCGCGCGGCACCGTTTTCTTTTCCAACCGCACCTCGACCGCGAGCTCGGTCTCGTTCATCGTCAGCAGCCGGCAACGCAGATAGTCGCCGTCGTCGGAGCGGATCAGGTGCGTCGGCGGATTGTCGCGCTGCATGCGCGGAACC
>DASZPI010000089.1:0-5125 GCA_035550355.1 Pirellulales bacterium | reverse complement strand
TATCTGATTCTGTCGCTGGGCGCGACCTCGGGTTTGTTCTTTCTGGCGGGAGCCGATTTTGTCGGCGCGATGCAATTGATGATCTACGTCGGCGGCACCCTGGTGTTGCTGGTATTTGGCGTGATGCTGACCGCGCAGGGGCCGTTCATTTCCATGAAAACGCGCCCGGGCGACTGGGTGCTGACCTTGTTGGTGTCAGGCAGCCTGTTGGTGTTGTTGGTGCCGGCGGCGTTTAGTGTCGGCGGCTGGCGGAACACGGCTGAGAAAACGCCTGACGAAGGGGTCGTCGAACTCGAGCAGCCTCGCACCAGCGCTCCGCTGGGCTTGGGATTATTGGGCGTGCGGGTCGACAAGCTCGACTCAGTGACGCCGGAACTCGAGTCCGGCATGGCGGGGTATTTATTGCCGTTCGAAATCGTCTCGGTGCACTTGCTGGTCGTGTTGATCGGCGCAGCGTATTTGGCGCGGACCAAAAAGCGCCGCGACGCTTTCCAACTTTGATCCTTCGATGATGAACCTGTTCACGCAACCGATCGGCGTTTCGCACATGATGGCCGTTGGCGCCATCCTGTTCGTTTCTGGCGTGGTGTGCATGGCTGCCAAGCGCAACGCGCTGGGCGTGCTGATGGGGGTCGAACTGGTGCTCAATGGCGCGAACGTAAACTTCGTCGCGCTGAGCAGCGATTTCTTGCGCACCGATACGGCGTACCGCATTGGCCTCGACGGCCAGTTCGTGGCCTTGTTTGTGATCGTGTTGGCTGCCGCCGAAGCCGCGGTCGCCCTGGCCATCACCTTGAACTTTTACAACAACCACGCCACGGTCGACGTCGACCAGGCGGACGAGCTACGAGGATGAGCGAAATGCAGAGTGCAAACTGCAGATTGCAGAATAAGGGGCAGGCTTCGGCATGCTTCATTTTGCATTCTTCATTCCGCATTCTGCATTGATCACCGATGGACGCTGCCTCCCTACTACCGACACTGCTTGCCGCCGCCTGGCTGCTGCCGTTGGCGTCGTTCGCGCTCATCGTGCTGTTCGGGCCGAAGATGGGCAAGTCGGGCATCCTGGCCAGTTACGTCGCCACCGGTGCCATCGTCACTGGATGCGTGCTATCGACCGCCTCGCTAATCGTCTGGTGCGCGACGGCGCCGGCTGCGGTAGAACACGAGGATCACGAGGCCCACGGCCATTCCACCGCGACTACCGCTGACCAGCACGGTCACGAGTCCGAGGCCGATGTCAACGCCCATCCACCGGTCCCGCCGCACTACATCTCGGGCGACTGGTACACCCTGGGACAGTTCGGCAACCTGCGTGTCACCATCAGCTATTACATCGACGCGTTGACCGTGATCATGTTCGCCATGGTCACGCTGATCGCCTCGTGCATTCATTTTTATGCCATCGGCTACATGCACGACGAGCTGCATGACGTTACCGATCACGAAGTCGTCGTCAGCAAGCGCCGTCCGCACGAGCATGGCCATCCCGACGGACACGAAGCGCCGCACGAAAGCGACGTGCACGCCCATGCGCCCGCAGCGCCGACCGAAATTCATGCCGACGAAGCGGCCCACGGCCACGCGCATGCCGACGTCGATCATCCTGCGCTGCCCGCAGGCAAGGAGTACCTCAAGCGACCGGGCCGGTTCCATCGCTTCTTCCAGTATCTGTCGCTGTTCTGCGTCAGCATGCTGGGTCTCGTGATTGCCGGCAACATCGCTATGGTGTTCGTGTTCTGGGAGCTGGTCGGCATCTGCTCGTACTTTTTGATTGGCTTCTACATCGAGCGCAAGAGCGCCTCGAACGCGGCGAACAAGGCGTTCATCGTTAACCGCGTCGGCGACTTCGGCATGATTATCGGCTTGATGGCCCTGTGGGCCGGGCTGGGGACGTTTGCCTTCGGCGACATCGATCACAACGGCAACGACACGATCGACGCCGACGAGCGTGGCATCTTCAGCCAGGTGCGTTCGCCCGAGAACCACTACAACCTGGTCACGCCCGACGGACTGGTGCGCTTCGCCGCGCAGAATCGGGTGGCCGACATCATGCGCGACCACGAGTACGACCTCGAGCGCGCCGAGAGCGAGATCGAAAGCGAAATGCCCAACTGGCGCGATGGCAATGCCGAGCGCCGCGATCGCAACGGACTGCCCATCGAGACCCCTGCGGGCATGCCGCTGCCCGATAAAACACACTACGGCTATTGGCTGCTCGTCGTCGCCGGTTTAGGCATTTTCTGTGGCTGCGTGGGCAAGAGTGCCCAGTTTCCGCTGCATGTGTGGTTGCCCGACGCCATGGAAGGCCCGACGCCCGTTTCCGCGCTGGTACACTCGGCAACGATGGTCGCCGCGGGCGTGTATCTCGTCGGCCGGTTCTACCCGGTGTTTGCTCCCGAAGTGCTGCTGACGATCGCCTACATTGGCGCCATCACGTTGTTCCTAGCCGCCACGATCGCAATCACGGCGACCGACATTAAGCGCGTGCTGGCGTACTCAACGGTGAGCCAACTGGGTTACATGATGCTCGCGCTCGGCGTAGGCGGCTGGCTGGCTGGCATGTTCCACCTGATTACACACGCGTTCTTCAAGAGCCTGCTGTTCTTGTGCTCGGGAAGCGTGATTCACGCCTGCCATACGAACGAGATGCCGCGGATGGGCGGGCTGCGCAAGAAAATGCCCTGGACCGCGTACACCATGCTCATCGGCTGCCTGGCGATTGCTGGGGCGCCGATGTTCAGCGGCTTTTACTCGAAGGATGCGATCATCGCCCAGGCGATGAACTTCGCGTACGCCAATCCTCGGCATGCGATCCTGTTCTATGCCGTCGCGGCGGGGGCGGCGATCACGGCGTTCTACATGTTCCGCTTGTGGTACATGACCTTTGCCGGCAAGCCGCGCGACGAGCACATTTACGATCACGCACACGAATCGCCCCCGGTGATGACGCGTCCCCTGGTGGTATTGTCGGTGTTTGCTGTTGCCGTGGGCTGGGAATGGTGGGGTTTAACCGTGCTGCTCGAGCAAGCCCGGCCGGCAGGCGAGTATCCGGCAGGCATCCTGCTGCCGAGCTTGCAACACCCCAACGAGCATTTAAGTCACGCCTACCACATGGGCGCCATGCTCGTTGCCAGCGCAACGGCGCTGGCTGGTTTTCTGATGGCGACCATCTTTTACGGTTGGCGGCTGCTGAGCGCCGCGGACGTGCGACAGCAGTTTGGCCCGATTTACAACTTCCTGTTGAACAAGTGGTACTTCGACGAACTATACCAGGCGGTGTTCGTTGAGCCGGTGCTGTTCGTTTCGAACTTGATCGCGATGTTCGACAAGCGGATGATCGACCGTTTCATCGATTGGCTGGCGGTCGCGGTCAAGCGGGTCGCGCAGCTCGATGACATGATCGATCGCTATTTCGTCGATGGCCTGGTGAACCTCACCGCTCACTGGACCTGGTCAATCGGCCGGTCCTTGCGGACCGTGCAAACCGGCCGGCTGCGGCAGTACGTAATGTTCATCGTGCTGGCGACCGTCGTGCTGGCCTTTTTGATTCAATGGAGCGCGGCGGCAGGAAGATAACCGACCCGAATTGCCCGTAGACCGCGGTCCGCGGGCTGGTGCGACATTCACTGCGGAAGTTTTGACATCATGGAATCGCATTACGCGTTCGTTCTGAGCTGGATCGTGTTTCTGCCCGCAGCGGCAGCGCTGGTGCTGGCGTTTTTCCCGCGCGACAAGGGAGACGCAATCAAGCTCTTCAGCCTGGCGGTGACGGCCATCGTGTTCTTAATGACCGCGTGGCTGGCGATCCCAGGCAGTGGTGATACGGCCCAATTCCAGCTCGGCCTCAGCGAGATGCAAGATGCGTTCTCGTATCCGTGGATTCCCTCGTTCGACATTTACTATTTCATGGGCTTCGACGGCATCAGCTTTCCGCTGGTGATGCTCACCTCGTTCACCAGCTTGTTGGCGATGGGGGCAAGCTGGCCAATCACGAAGCACGTGAAGGCCTACTGCATTTTGTTCCTGCTCCTCGAGACCGGCATGCTCGGGGTGTTTCTGGCGCTCGATTTCTTCCTGTTCTACGTGTTCTGGGAGGTGATGCTGCTGCCGATGTACTTCCTGATCGGCGTCTGGGGTGGCCCACGGCGGGAATACGCAGCAATCAAGTTCTTCCTGTACACGCTCCTGGGTAGCGTGTTCATGCTGATCGCGATCCTGATGCTGTACTTCAACAGCGACCTGCGCCTGCTGAGCGACGAGCAACTCAAGACCGCTCATGCGATCACCGCGCCCAGCGACGCCGATTTGGCCGACGAGCTGGCCGCCTTACGTGCCGAGCCGAAGCCGGTGCACACGTTCAACCTGCTGGCTCTGGCGCAAATGGGGCAGCTGAAGGATTCGCCGTTCGACGCGCCGCTGCTGTGGGGCAAGAGCCTGCAGTGGTGGGCCTTCATCTTGCTGTTTGTCGGTTTTGCGATCAAAGTGCCGGCAGTGCCCGTGCACACCTGGCTGCCCGATGCGCACGTCGAAGCCCCCACGCCGATCTCAATGATCCTGGCCGGCGTGTTGTTGAAGATGGGCGGCTACGGCATCATCCGCATTTGCTATCCGATCTGTCCCGATGCAGGCTACGACCTGGCGTATGTCGTCTGCTTTATCGGCGTGTTGAGCATGCTCTACGGCGCGTTTGCCGCCATGGCGCAGAAAGATTTCAAGCGGCTGGTGGCCTACAGCTCGGTCAGCCACATGGGCTACGTGGTGCTCGGCCTCGGCGTGTGGAGCGCCGTCGCTGGCACACAGTTCAATCCCGATTACTGGTCGATGGGCGTCAACGGCGCCATGTTCCAAATGTTGGCCCACGGCATCAGCTCGGCCGGCATGTTCTTCATGGTGGGCGTGATCTACGAGCGCGTGCACCATCGCAACTTGGACGAGTTCGGCGGGCTGTTCGGCAAGATGCCCGTCTACAGCGGCTTGGCCTTCGGCATTTTCTTCGCCGGCCTGGGCCTGCCAGGGCTATGCGGATTCATTGGCGAAGTGTTCGTCACGCTCAGCGTCTGGTCGTACAGCCAGGCGCTGGCAGTGCTCTCGGCCGCCACGGTGATCCTTACGGCCGGCTACA
>DASZPI010000088.1:0-6520 GCA_035550355.1 Pirellulales bacterium | reverse complement strand
ACCGAGTCGCCCACGCTCGAAGCGCTCGAATCGATTCATGCCCGAAAAACCGGCGCAATGTTTCAGGCGTCGCTTCGGTTGGGCGCCCTGGTCGCCGCGGCCAGCGCCGAGCAGACTGCGGCCTTGGAACATTACGGCCGCGCAATCGGACTCGCATTCCAGATTATCGACGACTTGCTCGACGTTAGCGGCAGCGAGGCGATTGCGGGTAAACGAGTAGGCAAAGACGCTGACCGTGGCAAGCTCACCTTCCCGGGCTTTCTGGGAGTGGCGCAGAGCCGCAGCCGCGCCGAGGCGCTGATTGCCGAGGCCTGCATCGCATTGGCGCCTTTGGGTTCGGGCGGTGACGGACTGGAAGCACTAGCGCGCTACGTTCTCGAAAGGGACAGATAAATGGATTCGTTGCTTTCGGCCATCGACTCGCCGCGCGACCTGCAAAAGCTGTCGCTGGTGCAGTTGGAGCAGTTGGCCGGCGAGATGCGCACGGCGCTGTGCAACCTGGTGACGAGTCGCACGGCGCACTTTGCGTCGAACCTGGGGGTCGTTGAGCTGGCGATCGCTTTGCACGTGTCGTTCGATTTCAGCCGCGACCGGCTGATTTGGGACACCGGGCACCAAGCCTACCCGCACAAAATGCTCACGGGCCGGTATCACGAGTTCGGCACCATCCGCACCAAAGGCGGACTTTCGGGCTTTCCGAACCCGCGCGAGAGCGACTACGACCTGTTCATGACCGGCCACGCCGGATGCAGCGTGTCGACCGCCTTGGGCCTGAAGAGTGGTGACGACCTACAACCGGGCCACGAAGATCGCCGCGCGGTTGCCGTGATCGGCGACGGCGCGTTTCCATCGGGCATTGTGTTCGAGGCAATGAACAATGCCGGCGGGCTCAAGAAAAACCTGCTCGTCATCCTCAACGACAACAAAATGTCGATTTGCCCGCGGGTAGGCGGCGTGGCCGAATATCTCGATCGTTTGCGGATGAACCCACTGTACAGTGGCCTGAAGCACGAAGTGGTGCGGGCGCTGGGCAAAGTGCCCGTGCTCGGCGACCCGATGGAGCGGCTGCTGCTGCAGATCAAAGAATCGATCAAGGCAGGCCTGCACGGCGGCATGTTGTTTGAAGAACTTGGCTTCCGCTACATGGGACCGGTCGATGGGCATAACATTGGCCAGTTGTGCAAGTACCTGAAACTGGTCAAGGATGTCGAAGGCCCGGTGCTGTTGCATGTCGTCACAGAAAAAGGACATGGCTTTCAGCCGGCAGCGCAGGATCCGGTGTTCTTCCATACGCCGGCGCCCTTTGAGTACGACGAAGACGGTACCGTTTCGATCAAGAAAAGCTCGACGCGCTCGTACACGAACGTGATGAGCGAGGCGATCTATGGCGTCATGTCGCAGAATCCGAAGGTCACCGTGATGACCGCGGCCATGTGCCAGGGGAACAACCTGGAGCGCGTCCGCGACGGCTTTCCCGATCGTTTTTTCGATACGGGGATCTGCGAATCGCACGCGGTCGCGTTCGCCGCCGGCCAGGCGAAGACGGGGATGCGGCCGATCGTCGATATCTACAGCACGTTCTTGCAGCGCAGCTACGATCAGATCTTTCAGGAAGTCGCGCTGCAAAATCTGCCGGTGACGTTCGCACTCGATCGCGCGGGATTGACCGGCCCGGAAGGTCCCACGCATCACGGCATGTTCGACCTGGGGTACATGCGACTGTTCCCGAACATGGTGGTGATGGCACCCGGCGATGAGACCGATTTAGGGGGCATGCTCGATTTCGCCTTGGCCCACGACGGACCGACGTCGATTCGCTATCCGAAGTCGCCGGCCCAAACGATCGAACGTGAGCATTGTCCCGTCGAGTTGGGCAAAGCCGAAGTCTTGGAGTGGGGCCGCGACGGCACGATCATCGCCTGCGGCACGCTGCTGGCCAACTGCTTGCAGGCAGCCAAGGAGCTGCGTGAAGACGGTTTGGAATTGGGCGTGGTCAATGCCCGGTTCGTCAAGCCGTTGGACCGCGCAACGATCTTGCGCGCCGTCGAACGCGGCGGGATCATCGTGACCGTCGAGGAAGGAGCCGTGGCCGGCGGTTTTGGGAGTGCTGTGCTCGAAGCGGCAGCCGACCAAGGCGTGGCCATAGCGCAATTTCGCCGCTTGGGAGTGCCCGACCGTTACGTCGAGCATGGCGAACGTGGCGAGTTGTTGGCCGATCTGGGGCTCGATACCGCGGGAATTGTCCGGGCTGTGCGCGAGTTGGCGGCCGCCGGACGTGAAGCCGGTTCTCCGGCCGTTGCCCGGCGGGCCTGAGACCAGCGCCGGGTCGAGCATGGCATCCGGATGATCGCCGGGTCATACTAGGCGGCGCCGCATCCCCCCTTTCCTCGCGCCGGAGCACGAATGTCATGCTGTTGGGTCTTGTCACGTACATGTGGGGCGCCGAATGGGATCTGCCCACGATCATCAAGAACTGCGAGCTGACCGGCTTCAAAGGGGTCGAGCTGCGCAGCGGACATAAGCACGGCGTCGAACCCACGCTCTCTCCCGCCGATCGCAAAGAGGTTGCCAAGCGATTTGCCGACAGCGGTGTGACCCTGGTCGGTCTGGGCAGTGCTTGCGAGTATCATTCGCCCGATCCGGCAGTGCTCAAAAAGCAAATCGAGGATACGAAGGCCTTTATTTTGCTGTGCCACGATTGCGGCGGCACGGGCGTCAAGGTTCGGCCGAACGCCCTGCCCAAGGAAGTGCCGGTGCAAACCACCCTCGAGCAAATCGGCAACGCGCTGAACGAGGTCGCGTCGTTCGGCGAAGGATACGGCGTGCAAATCCGCCTCGAAGTCCACGGCAAGGGCACCAGCGACGTACCGAACGTCAAGAAGATTATGGACGTGGCCAGCCACCCGAATGCCGCCGTTTGCTGGAACTGCAATCCCGGCGATCTGGACGGGCTGGGCTTGGAAGGCAATTTCAACTTGGTCAAGGATCGGCTCGGTACGATCCATATACACGACCTGATTTCGACTTATCCGTGGCGCGAGCTGTTCGGCCTGCTTAACGAAGCCAAGTTCGACGGATGGACGCTGGTCGAAGAGGGCAAGCAGACCAGCGACCCGGTGCGCGTGATGCAGTATTATCGCCTGCTATGGGAAACGATGGCATAAGTCGTACCCCAGCAATTCGCCCTCACGGCAGCGTGTAAGCTCGACGCGGGCATCCCCGGGGCGAGCGTCGATCGTGCTTGCACAGGCGACGGGGGCCTTAAAAAGTCGGCCCGCGGCGACATATTTTCTGCTCTTTACCCGATCGCCGGTTTTCGGCAGAATCCGCCCTCGCGTTTGCCCGATAATCTGTCTCTGACCCGCCTTTTTTGTTGCCGCCGATCGTCTCGGCACGGCGTCCCCCGGGGGGGCGACCGCTGGTCAAGGAAGACCTGCCGCGTAGCAAGGAGCGCTCCAACCGTGAAAAAGCCTTTTGTTCTGGTTTCTCTGGTCACCAGCATGCTGGTGACTCATGGCCTCGTCGCGCCGGCTCCGGCGCAACAACCAATGCGCTCGCCCGGCGCGGTTGCCGTGATCGATGTGGCTTACATCTTCAAGTACCACACCCGCCTGCAAACTATGACCGCCGATTTGCAGCGCGATATCCAGAATGCCGAAAAGGACGTGCAAGAGAAGCGCGCCGCGATGCAGAAGCTGAGCGAGCGGCTCGAAGAATACAAGCGCGGCAGCCCCGAGTTCAAAGCGCTCGAGGAAGAGCTTGTGAAGCGCAATGCCGACATGACGCTTGAGATCAACATCCAGAAGCGGAATTTCGTCGAGCAGCAGGCCAAGATGTACCTGAGCGTGTATCGCGAGCTGAGCGACGAAGTAAAGGCCTACAGCGAAGCGAACGGAGTGCAGTTGGTCATGCGGTTCAACGGCGATCCGGCCGACACCAACGATCCTGAAGAGATCTTCAAGGATCTGAACAAAAGCGTGATCTACTACAGCGCCTCGATCGACATCACGCCGATCATTCTGAAGAAGCTGAACGAGCGCATGGGCCCGCCGGCCTCGACGCCGACGGCCCCGCCGATGTCGGGTCAATTGCCCGGAGCTACGCGCCCCGGCATCCCGGCGCGGCGCTAAGCCACGCGGACCAATGGGCCGTTCGGTGGTGCACAGCAATGCGCACCACCGAACCTGGCCCGGTAAGTCATTGGCGGTCTGGTGAGTGTTCGTATGTTTCTTCGCTCCATGGATGGTCGCTCGCGGCTGATGTTTACCCCTCGCAAACAGCGTACACTGGCCACCACCGCGGCAGTCGAAGGCTTCGGTTACTGGTCGGGTAAGGATGCGCGTGTCGAGTTCCGTCCGGCCGACGAAAACTCCGGCATTGTGTTCGTGCGCGACGACTTGCCTCGCTCGGCACGTATTCCCGCCAATGTGCTCCATCGATTCGAGACACCGCGCCGCACCACGCTCCGTGCAGGCACGGCAACGGTCGAAATGGTCGAGCACATTATGGCGGCACTCGCTGGTCTGCAGATCGACAACTGCGAGGTGCACGTCAACTCGGCCGAAATGCCGGGCGTCGATGGCTCGAGCCTGCCGTTTGTCGAGGCGCTGATCGAGGCCGGGACGGTCGAGCAGCAAGCCCGACGGACCACGCTCGTGGTCCGCCAGTGCGTGCGCTTGGGCGACGACCGCAGTTGGGTCGAGGCCCGGCCCTCGGCTTCGCACGGCATGTCGATCAAGTTCTATCTCGATTATGGCGCGGGCAACGCAATCGGTCAGCAGACCATTGCCCTGCCAGTTACCCCCGATTCGTTTCGCCGCGAACTGGCGTCCAGCCGCACGTTCATGCTGCAGGCCGAGGCCGATTGGCTGCTAGCGCAGGGCATGGGCTCGCGTGCCACGCCAAAAGACTTGCTCATCTTTGGTCCGCAAGGGCCGATCGACAACGTGCTCCGCTATCGCGACGAGTGCGTGCGGCACAAAGCCCTCGATCTGGTCGGCGATTTGGCGCTGGCCGGCTGCGACTTGGTCGGGCATTTCGTCGCCTACCGCAGTGGACATCGTTTGAACGCTGAGTTGGTGCGCAGCATTTTAGCCCAGGCGGACCATGGCTCGGCCGAGCGCCGCATCGCATGAACATGGCATCCCATCGGTCACCTGTCCGTCGCAAGCCTGTCATCTGCAAAACGGAATCCACGATCGCCGCCCTCGCGGAGCGCTAACCGATGGCTACTCACGTCGCGGACCATGTATCGATCGACCCTCGCGCCGAGCTCGACGACGATGTCGAAATTGGACCGTTCTGCGTGATCGGTCCGCACGTGCGCGTCGGCCGCGGCACTCGGCTCGACAATAACGTCACACTGATGGGACACATCACCATTGGTCGTGAGAACCGGTTGTCCCCCGGCGTGGTGATCGGCGGCGAGCCGCAAGACCTCAGCTATCGGGGCAGCGATACGCGAGTGGTCGTCGGCGATTACAACACCTTTCGTGAAGGGGTGACGGTCAATCGCGGCACCGAAAAGGAAGACGGTGTCACAACGATCGGCGACCACAACTACTTCATGGCGTGCAGCCACGTCGCCCACGATTGCCGGCTGGGCAGCCACATCGTGATCGCCAACAATACGATGCTCGGCGGGCACGTGCGCATCGACGATTACGCGTCGCTTTCGGGCGGAGTCGGCGTGCACCACTACGCTTCGATCGGCAGCTACAGTTTCGTGTCGGGGCTCAGCCGTGTGTTGCACGATGTGCCGCCGTACATGTTGGTCGACGGCCAACCTGGACGGCCGCGCTGCATCAATCTGGTCGCCTTGAAGCGCAATAACTTTTCGCCCGAAGCGATCACCGGACTTGCCGAGGCGCATCGCCTGTTGTATCGAGCCAAGGTCGGACTCGATCACGCCCGCGAAATTCTGCGCAGCAACAATCTCATGCTGCCGCAGGTCACTGAGCTGCTGGCCTTTGTGCAGTGCCAGCAGGAAGGGCGACATGGACGCTCGCGCGAACGTAGGAGAGCTGCGTGAAGCCGATTCGAGTGGCGGTCGTTGGTGCCGGTCATCTGGGACGCATTCACACCCGGATCCTTGCGGGCCTGCCCCAGTTTTCGCTGGTCGCCGTGGTCGATCCGGTTGCGGCGAGTCGCGATCCGTTGGCGTCGCAGTACTCGGTCCGCTCGTTGGAATCGCACGAGTCGTTGTATGGCGCCGTCGATGCGGCGGTGATTGCCGCGCCGACCCCCCTGCACCATCGGCTGGCGAGCGATCTGCTGGCTCACGGAATCCACTTGCTCGTCGAAAAGCCCATCACCCCGCGCGAGGCGGAGGCTGCCGCGCTGGTCGAAGCCGCCCGCCAATCCCGCGTGGTGCTGCAAGTCGGGCATATTGAACGGTTCAATCCCGCGTGGTCGGCCATGCTGCCGCACGTGCACGATCCGAAATACATCGAGGCGGTGCGCCGCGGCCCATACACGTTCCGCTCGACCGACGTTGGGGTCGTGCTCGATCTGATGATCC
>DASZPI010000087.1:0-2779 GCA_035550355.1 Pirellulales bacterium | reverse complement strand
GCCTTGGTTCTCGGAGAAATAATGCGGCTTGAGCATCTTGCCGATGTCGTGGAAGTACGCACCCACGCGCACCAGCAGGCCGCACGCGCCGACGCTCTCGGCCGCTGCTTCGGCAATCGAGGCGACGTTGATCGAGTGGTTGTACGTACCCGGCGCGCGGCGGACCAACTCCTGCAACAGCGGATGCGAGATATCGCTCCATTCCAGCAAGCTGATCTCGGTCAGCACGCCGAACAGCTTTTCGATCATCGGCAGCAGGCCGGTGATCAGGAATCCCGCCGCCAAGGTCCAGAGAGCGTTGCGGGTGGCGTAGTTCAGCAGCGGCCACTCGAGCGGCTGCTCGTCGAGCAGGCCGACGCCGATGGTGCAGGCCAAGGCCACGATCGCCGAAACGGCTCCGACCTTGATCAGCTTGCTACGGCTGCGGATGTGACCGAGCTGGACGATCGCCGAAGCGACGACGCTCATCAGGATCATGAACTCGCCGAGCCCGTGCCCGGTGGCAGTCACCACGATCAAGGCCAACGCGACCGACAACAGCAACGCCACGTCGCGGTGATAGGCGATGGCCATGGTCATGCCGAACAACAAGAGCGGAATCAGCTCGGCACGCCACGGGTCGGCGCTGACCCAGCGCACGAGCGCCACGGCGGCGATCGAACCGACCAGCAAGATCACCAGCCGGAACAGGTCGTTGATGATCCGCCGCTCGTGCAGATAGAAGTAGTAGCCGCTCAGGCCGAAGATTGTTGCCAGCAGGCCGAACACCGCAAACGATCGTTCGACGCGCTGTGGCCAGCCGAGCTGCGCAATGTATTCACGATACTCCAATGTCAGAATGTTCAGTGCCAGCGGGTCGAGCGGCTTGCTCGCCGGGGCCAATACCTGGTGCGGCTCGAAATACTTGTATTGCTCGGGCACTTCGGCGATCGCCTTTTCGCGCGCCAGTTGCGTCGCCTGCTCGTCGAACTCGAGCGTTCCCTTCATCCGCGGCAGCAGCCAGCGGAAGACCGGCGGGACCGCCGCCGTTGGCAGCGACTCTTTCAAGCGACGTTCGAGCACCGCGCCATCGCCCAGCAGCACCTCGCTGACGGGCACCAGGAACGGCTTGGGCGTGCCGGGCGTATAGACGGCGATCTCCTGCCGGTTCAGTTCGCCATGGTCTTCGGGCAAGCGCTCGAGCACGCCATATTGCTCGTAGCGCAACAAGGCCTTGGTCACCCCTTGCTCGATGGCCGCCAGGCCCATCGGTCCGCCGATCGCCGCCCGCAGCGCCTGGAACTCTTCCTCTTGCTGTTCAGTGTCGGCCTGGGCCGGCTTGGCGGGCTGCGCCGGGTCGCCTGGCGTCGAGGGGGGCGTCGTCGGCGCGAATTGCTTCCAGATTTCGGGACTGACTTCGCCGACCGCGTTGGCTGCGGCAATCGCGGTGAGCGCGTGCTGCAGGTTGGCCGCCAGCAACTGCAAGCCTTTGGCGTCCTGCTTGTAGACGACCGGCTCGCGGACTGCGGCGCGGCGTTGAGCCTCTTGCGTCGCCACCGGGTCGGCCTGGCGGAAGGCGATGCGCGCCGTGATGTCGCGATTCGGCACGTAGCCTTCGCGAAAACTGAAGGGCGGCGCCCAACTGCACGTCACCGCCCACAGCGCGATCGCTGCGAGCACGCACAGCGCCAAGCGCAGCGAAACGTCGCCCCGCTTGAGCGAGTCGAGCGTCTGCTCCAGCTTTCCTGGCGGTAACTCCAGCGACGCAACGCGCCCGGAGCGTGTGGATCGTTTTTTTCCGACCGTTGACATCGTGATTCAATTCGCACGGTTTGGCCGCAACGCACAGCAAACGCTGCGCGTCGCGGCGAAACACTAGTGCTTTTTCTGTCCTTTTTCGTAGGCCAGCACAATCTCTTGCACCAGGCGATGCCGCACAATGTCGGCATTCGTCAGGGTGACATGCGTCAGGCCGGCAATGCCTTGCAGGCGATGGATCGCGTCGACCAAGCCGCTCGACGCATGCGGCGGCAAGTCGATCTGCGTCACGTCGCCCGAAACAACAATTTTCGATCCTCGACCCATGCGGGTGAGGAACATTTTCATTTGCGAGACCGTCGTGTTTTGTGCTTCGTCGAGGATGATGAATGCGTCGTTCAGCGTGCGACCGCGCATGTACGCCAGCGGAATGACCTCGATCACGTCTTGCTCGGTCAGCCGCTTCATTTGGTCGTAGTCGATCATCTCGCGCAGCGCGTCGAGCAGCGGCCGCAGGTACGGATTGATCTTCGCTTGCAGGTCGCCGGGCAGGTAGCCCAGGCTTTCGCCCGCCTCGACCGCCGGACGCACGAGGACAATTTTCTTGATGCGCTCTTGCCGCAGGGCCATGACCGCCATCGCCACGGCGAGGTACGTCTTGCCGGTGCCCGCCGGTCCAACGCAGAACACCATGTCGTGGTCGGCCACGGCGCGAACATAGTCGGCCTGGCCCGCGGTCCGCGGCTGCACCTTGCGGCCGGCGTTCAGCAGCTCGATCGTGGGCATCGGGGCCGAGGGTTCGCGGCCGTTGGCAATCTCGATGGCCCGCACCACCTCGTGCGGCTCGACCACGCCATGCCGCTGGGCGACCTCTTTGAGCTGCTCGAATACCTGGGTGGCCTTGGCAACGGCCTCGTTCGAGCCCTCAACATGAACCTGGTCGTCGCGGGCCGAGATCTTCACGCCGAGCGCTTCGCGAATCTGACGAAGGTGCTGATCGCGAGTTCCAAACAGCGTCAGCAACGCTCGCGGGTCGACGACC
>DASZPI010000086.1:0-3056 GCA_035550355.1 Pirellulales bacterium | reverse complement strand
AGAGTTCATACTAACGTGGCACGCCAGTCCTGAGCTGATGCGCCGGCAATTCGATAGCTTGGCAATGGCCGCGGGACTCGAAGGAACGATTAAGAAGCTGCGAAAAAGCGCCGCGACAGACGTGGAGCTTAGGTTTCCTGGATGCGGGGCCGCGTTCCTTGGCCATGCGCACGAAATGGGCATTGCCGGCCGTCACTATCTCGATCCGCGGCTTCTGATCCAGACGCGGCCAATGCCCCGACCGCTACGCACGCTTGACCAGCAGGTCGCGTCGAATCGAGACATGGCGATAGTACGCTATTTGGCGGATTTCTTCGAGAGCGAGAAGTTTTGCACCGAGCCCTGGAGGTTTGCGACGCCTGTACAGCGCTTTAGCGAACGTCTCGGCCGGGAGGCACTTCTTTCCGACCTCACAATGCAGAACCTGCATGCCTTCGAGACATGGCTTGTCTCGTCTCATTACCGGAATATTGCGGAAACCTTGGAGGGCATTCGAAGCGTCTGGAGGCACGCCTTCGCAAGCGGTTTGTGCGAGCAAGTTCCGCCGCCGCTAAGGCCCGCAAGAAAGGGTGGTGCACCGTGAAGCGTCAACGGCTTACACGGCGCCGTGCTCTGACGGCGGGCGCCGCGATGGTGTTCGCACCGTCGGCCCTGACACCGGATTCGGATCCCGAGCTCGTGAACGTCAACGACTTCGTGATAGACGTGGATCCGCGCCGCTGGCGACCGTCGACGGTGGCCAAGGTCATCGCGTCGTGGGAGCTGCAGACGCAGCAGCAGGATCGGCCGGACGACTGGCGATCGTTGAGGTACATCGACCAACTGCAGTGGTGCGGCGGTCACGATCAGAAGCCACCACTGTACGCCTGTTATGGCGTTGGACCGCCCGAATGGACCGCTGCACACGTCGCGCGGCTATCCCACTGGCTTGAGTTGAAGCAAGCGGGACGCATCCTTGCCGCCGAACGTGTCGGCCGCGGGCATGCGTTCGCGATAGTTTGGACCCGTGCTGGATCGCCTGTCTTGTAGACCGGGCGCACAAATTACACCGATGGAGCGTAGCACAATGACCGCCTTTGCCGGTCCGCGGAGACGCCGCATCTGAAAGTGCGGCCGGGTTCTGCGGCTGGGGTGCTCGCGACGGACGCGGCACCAGGCGGTTTATTGTCGTACGCGCCTAGTCGACGGCACAGGCGCCGGCGAGGGCTTTGGCTGGAGAGAGAGCTTAGTACTCTGCGGATGCGAAGCTGTTTCTACTCAAGCTCTTCGCTTGCGGCCGACCCGCAGATCACGCCCCAGCACAGCGCCAATCGCTAGTAGGGCGATCGTCGAAGGCTCCGGTACGGGGACCGCACCTGAAAGTCCAACCTGGTCGAGCCAATTCGATGAGACCAAAGCCAGGTCCTGAGAATTGACGACACCGTCGCCGTTGGCGTCGCCCGGTTGATGGGGCCCACTGGCCAGCCAGTTGCTCGACACCAGCGCCAAATCCTGAGAGTTCACAATACCGTCGAGGTTCACGTCGCCGAATGGTATGTGAAGAATGAAGCCCTCGTTGGAGGTTCCGTTTCCAAATGGCGGATTCACGTCGTTCACGTAAGTGCCGACGATCGTGTTGCCCGCAATTCCCAGGGGTATCGCCGGCCACGTGCCCGAGTCATTCGGTCGAAGGATTCCTAACGTCGAAAACACGCCATCGTGATACAGGAAGCCTTGGGTCTGTCCTGTGTCATCCTGGTATGTCCCAATAATGTTGTTCTCGGAGATTCCAGTGATTTCTGTCGGTGCGGTTGGCGTGAAGTGCCCTGGTGGGTATTGAAAATCGAACGTCGTGAACCCGGCGCCATCGTAGATAAACCCATGGTTGCCGCCGCCTGCGCTGGAATCTTGGTACGTCCCTACGATCAATCCTCCAGATAAACCGGTCGCCTCCGTCGGGAAGATTCCTCCGTGCCCGTCTGGGACGTTCAGGGTCGTAAATGACGAACCGTCATACACGAAGCCCGCGTTCCGTCCGGAGTTACTGCTGTCCTGAAATGTCCCAACAATGGTGTTACCTGAAATGCCTGCAGGCTCTGTGCTGTTCACTCCCGCGCCGTTGGAGTATGGCACGTCTATAGGGACAAATGACGAGCCGTCGAAAGAGAATCCAAAAGTGTTTGAGCCTTGGTGGTATGTCCCGATCACAGTGCTTCCCGAGATTCCAGTCACCTCAGTTGCATCAGCGTCCGGCGAAGGGTAATCGATCGAAGTAAACGATGAGCCGTCGTACCGCATCCCGCGATCGAAGGCTGCGCCCTGGGTCACATTGTCGTTGTAGGTGCCAACGATCGTATCGCCGGAGACTCCGGTCAGCTTGGTCGAGAAGCCGACGTCCTGTTGGCTTGGGGAGTACAACGTCGTGTAACTTTGAGCGAACGCACCCGTGGCACTAAACCACCCGGCAGCGACCGATAAGACAGTGAATCGGAAGCGACTGGCCATGTCTCGAACTCCCGGCAGTTGTCCAACACGACGCCAAAAATAATCCGGTATCCTACCGTTTTATTCTCGCGGAAACTGCAAAACCCCGCGAAATGTTGCGTTGATGCGAGAAGCATTGCGAAGCCGGAAACTGACGCTAGAATCCTGTCATTCTCCGAGGAATATGGCAGTTTTTCGGCGTGGACTGAGCGGACTTTACACCGTGGATGTCGGGGGTTCGAGTCCCTCATCGCCCACTGTTAAAAACCCCCGCCGAAACAAGCATTTCTGTTACCTGCCGACGTTCGGTAGAGCGGCCATTCCGAGGGGAATAAAACGGTACATGCCGTTTTGCCCGTTCACAAGAGGTCGCTGACATGCCACCCAAAGTGTGGCGCATCACGCCGAAGCACCGAAAGCATCAAGCCTCGGACCAAGCCGTCCTAACGATGGCCGGCCGTGATCACTACCTCGGTCCCTGTGCGGCAAGGCCAGTCGGCTTTGAGTCGACCGGCTTCATCGGCGAATGGCGCGCTGCAGGTCGGCGATTGGAGGGCGACGCAGGACTCTGAATTTACGGTTGCCCGTCGTCG
>DASZPI010000085.1:0-2580 GCA_035550355.1 Pirellulales bacterium | reverse complement strand
CCCCGCACGCTCTACTGCCCGCGACCTTCGGTCGAGGGCTTGCTGCCCACGCGAACCGTTTCCTGTCGATCTTCGTGCTGCATTTCGCGAACGGGCTTGCCTCGCTTGTACGAGGCCAATTCATTTTCGAGCGCCTTGCGTTCGTTTTCGTCGTTGGCAATCGCCAACGCCTTTTCGACCCACTCGGTCGCAGTTTCAATATCGCCTGATTCGGCGTACGCCGCGCCCAGCGTGCTGAGCACGTTTGCTTGCTTATAGTCGGTGGCTTCGGCGGCCAGCTTGGCCAGCGCAATGGCCCGCTCGCCATCGCGGAGCGATTCTTCGGGCGACGTGGCAAGTACCCAGGCCAGGTTGTTCAGCAGACCGCTTTGACGAGGCGACTGCTTGACCGCGACGTTGTAATCGGCAATCGCGGCCTTGTGGCGTCCGACGGCAAGCAGCGCATCGCCGCGCGCGTATCGCAGCATCCAATTGTCCGGATCGATCGCCAATGCCGAATCGAACACGGCGAAGGCTTTGGCGAATTTCTTGGCATTGCGATACATCAACGCCAACTGCAATTGCGTTTCCAGGTCGCGTGGGTCGTCGCGCACGAGCTGCTCGAGATCGAGGATCGCTTCCTCGAGGTTGCCGGCGCTGGCTTGGATGGCGGCACGCAGCTTCACGGCCGGAATCAGCTTGGGTTGCTTCTTCAGTAGCTGTTCGACGTCGGCGAGCGCGGGCTCAGTTTGCTTGTCCCGGGCGTAAGCTTGCGCGCGGACCATCAGGGCCGCCGCCAATTCGGGATCGATCTTCAAGGCCGCCGTGGCTTGCTCGATCGCCTGGTCGTATTGCTCGGTCACGAGGCTGAGCTGTGCTCGTTGCAGAAAGGTTGCAGCCGATTTCGGCGCGAGGTCGGCGGCCTTGGCGTAGCTTTCGCGCGCTTCGTCCAGCCGCTTCAGGATCGTCAACGTCATGCCGCGCACTTCGAACGTCGGGGCATGCGTCGGGTCGAGTTTGATCGCGTCGTCGAAATCAGCCAGTGCCTCGTCCGGTTTGTCGAGCGACAGCTTTAACGCGCCCCGCGACCGCAACGGCACCGGATCATCGGGCCGCAGATCGTGCGCGGAATTGTAATCGGCAAGTTTCTTGTCGGGATCGTCGCCGATGCCGGCACGCATCATCAGCGCTTCGAACTGGGTATCCGGATCATCGGCGCCGAGCTCGATCGCTTTGTTCAACGAGGCCATGGCCTGCTTCCGATTGCCGCCAGGCAGCGATTCCAGGCGAACCGCCAGCAGGTGCATCGCCGGCTGCTCGTCGAGCTTCAGGGCGCGATCGAGATCGACAATCGCCGCTTCGCGCATTTCACGCCAGCGCGGATCGGGCTGGGCGGGGCCAAAAATCGCCGCCGTGATCACCTCCGCGCGTTGATACAGCGTGGTCGCCAGCAGTTTTTCCGCAAAGGCAAGATTCTCGGGTTCGAGTCCGCGGCGGATCGCGCGCTCGCACAGGCGGATCACCTTCGCCAGATCGTCGAGATTTTCTGCCGACAACTTTGCTGAAACCGCTTCGTCGAGGTCCGATTGACCTCGTTTCTCGGCGCCGTCGGTGGTGGACAGCGCGCTATCGAGCGACGGCGCGGCATCGAGCGACGGCGCAGCCTCGGGTTCATCGGCCGAGGTAGGAGCGGCTGTCGCGAGCAGCGCAGCCAAAACGATCGTGCGGGTCAACATGGCGAGAATCCCTTCTCTCGACAGAAACAGAAACGCTCCAAGCGAAGCGCGCATTATTGCGGCAACCCAGTTTTCTGGCTATGCGAGTATCGCAACGGATCCCGGTTCGAAGTGCTAGCACGCCGGCTGGGTGCTAAATCGGTGCCGGAAGA
This sequence comes from Pirellulales bacterium, assembly GCA_035550355.1. Taxonomy (GTDB): domain Bacteria; phylum Planctomycetota; class Planctomycetia; order Pirellulales; family PNKZ01; genus DATAXP01. The sequence goes on along the minus strand of DASZPI010000085.1, from coordinate 713 downwards.
TCGCGGCGCGAAAAAACGACGACCGCGACGACATAGGCCAAAACGCCCAAGGCGACCAGCCATGCGGTATCGTGCATCGCAGCATGCCAGCCGCGCTGTGCGCTGATGATGCTGACATGCGGATCGTACAAACTCAGAAACGAAAATCGCGACAGCCAGGCCAGGGCTGGGGCAAGTTGCGCGGCGAGTTTCGCGACCAGTTCGACGGCATAAAACGCGCCCACGATGCCGATCGTCCGCCAGCGTTGCGAATCGCAGGCGGAAAGCATGGTGCTCACCCCGGCAAGGAACACCATATAGCCAAACAAGTTGAGTGGTCCGGGCGCGAGCCGCACAGGGTCGACCGGGCCTTGCAGGGCAACGGTGGCGATGCCGATGCTTTGCCCCAGCCAACAAAGCCCCGCCAGACCTGCCGCGCCGGCGACGGTGATTGCGCTGGGCACGAGCATGACGGCACTGCGCCGGACCGGTTGCGCGAGCAGCATTTCCATCGTTCCTCGGCCGACTTCGCCGCTCACGACGTCGGAACCGCGCGCAACCGCCCACGTCAACGCGCCCAACGTGACCACCGGGTGTACGTAGGCCATGGCTAAACGGCCCAGGGGTGTGGCTAATGTGGAGAACGACACCCCGGCCATATCCTCAAACGCCTGAGGCAGCGACTTCAAAAATAAGCCGAACGCTCCCAGTTCGATCAGGTTCGTGAGATAAAC
>DASZPI010000084.1:0-1675 GCA_035550355.1 Pirellulales bacterium | reverse complement strand
CCGAACGGCGCCGGCAAATCGACGTTCTTTAATTGCCTCGCCGGCGATACGACCCCGACCGGCGGCACGATCACGTTTGCCGGTGAAGACGTGACATTTGCATCACCCGAGACGCACGCGCGCCTCGGAATCGGGCGCACGTTCCAAGTGCCCGCTACATTCGAAGACATGACGGTGCTTGAAAACGTCATGGTCGGTGCGTTTTTGCGTCACCCTCACCGCCGCGAAGCGCGGGCGCGAGCGAGCGGCATCGTCGAACTGACCGGCCTCAAACCTGTCGAACACTTGCGTGCGCGTGCGCTCGGCACGCCGGGCCGCAAGCGCCTGGAAATCGCTCGCGTGCTCGCGACCGAGCCCCGGCTGATGCTGCTTGACGAGTCGCTCGCCGGCCTCACGCCGACTGAGTTGCAGGACGCCATCAAATTGGTGCGAAAGATTCACGACATGGGCATCACGATCGTCATCGTGGAGCACATCATGGAAGTTATTATGACGCTGACCCGGCGCGTCCTGGTCTTTAACCAGGGCCACGTCATCGCGAGCGGCCGGCCGGAAGAGGTCGTTCAGGACGAGACGGTAATCAGCGCTTACCTGGGCCACGGTCATCGCCAACGCCGGAGCGACGCGTGAGCGATCTCGTGGTCGAACATCTCGAAGTGCGCTACGGCGACCTGGTTGGAGTCGCCGACATTTCATTGAGGGTGCAGGCCGGGCAGATCGTGGCATTGCTCGGCTCGAATGGCGCCGGCAAGACGACGACACTTAACGCGATTGCAGGACTGGTACAGCCGTCGAAGGGCCGCATCGAATGGCAAGGCGAGGAGATCACCGGGCAGCCCGCCTACCGCATCGTAAGCAAAGGGCTTGCGCTGTCGCCGGAAGGCTGGCGTCTGTTCGTGTCACAGACGGTCGAGCAGAATCTCCATCTCGGGGCGACCGCCCTCACCGACCGCTCGCGCATAAGCGCTCTCTATGACCGCGTCTACGCGATGTTCCCGCGCCTTGCCGAGCGACGGAAACAACTTGCCGGCACGTTGTCCGGCGGAGAACGGCAAATGCTGGCGATGGGGCGCGCGCTGATGAGCGAACCAAAACTCCTGATGCTCGACGAGCCGAGTCTGGGGCTGGCCCCCGCTGTGGTGGAAGCAATGTACGAAACATTGCATCGCCTGCACCGCGACGGCCTCACTCTTCTGCTCGCCGAGCAGTCAATTCCCCTCGCGCTCGGCATTTCCGATTATGCCTATGTCTTGCAAACCGGCCGCATCGCGCTTGAAGGAAAGGCTGCCGATCTGGAACAGAACGAGCAGGTGCAACAGATTTATCTCGGTATCGGCACCGCAGAAACCAGCACGGCATAGTTCGGTGTAGTAAAGTCATTTTTGTGCAGATGAGCCGAGCCATGCAAAGTGCACAAAATTCCGCCGTTCGGCTTGCGGTCGATATCGGCGGCACGTTCACCGACATCGTGCTCGAGCACGAAGGCCGCCACCTCACTCGCAAGGTGCTTACGACGCAAGCGCGGCCGGAAGAAGGCGTGCTCGACGGCATGCGTCTCGTGCTCGGTGATGCCGGGCTGCACGTCTCCGACATCGACGTTTTTGTGCACGGCACCACGCTTGCGACCAACGCTATTATCGAGCGCCGCGGCGCCAAAACCGCGTTGATCGCAACC
>DASZPI010000083.1:0-6354 GCA_035550355.1 Pirellulales bacterium | reverse complement strand
GTGCCTTGATCAGCGTCAGCGACAAAACGCGCCTCGATGAGCTCGCGCGTGCGCTGGTTGCCGCGGGCGTAAAGCTGTACAGCACCGGCGGAACGCGCAAGTATCTCGAGGGGCTGGGCCTCGCCGTGATCGATGTCGCGTCGTACACCGGCATGCCGGAAATGCTGGACGGACGCGTGAAGACGCTGCATCCGAAGATTCACGGCGGCATTCTCGCGCGGCGGGACCGTGCGGACGACATGGCCGCGCTGGCCGAGCATGGCATTGTGACGTTCGAGTTGCTGGTGGTGAATTTGTATCCGTTCCAAGAGACGATCGCGCGCTCGGGCGTGACCGACGAAGAAGCGATCGAGCAGATCGATATCGGCGGACCGTCGCTGATTCGAGCCGCCGCAAAGAACCACGCCTTTTTGACCGTTGCGACGAACCCCTCGCAATACCCAGCGATTGTCGATGCCGTGGCCGGCACCGGCGCGACGAGCTTGGAGTTGCGGCGCCGATTGGCGGGCGAAGCGTTTGCCATGACCGCCGCCTACGACTCGGCGATTGCCGCATGGTTTGCCGGGGCCAACCAACCCGCGGCCACGTTTCCCGAGCGGATCGAGACGTCGTTCAAGCTGCGCGAAGTGCTGCGCTACGGCGAAAATCCTCACCAACAGGCGGCGCTCTACGCACCGCCGCATCCCGCACCCGGCACGCTGGTCGACGCGCAATGCCTGCACGGCAAGGAACTGTCGTACAACAACCTGCTCGACCTCGAAAGCGCGTGGTCGATCGTGCGCTTGCTCGCGGCGCCCGCCGTATCGGTGATCAAGCACAACAATCCCTGCGGAGCCGCCGAATCCGACCACCTTGCCGAGGCCGCCCGCAAAGCGCTCGACGGCGATCCGCTCAGCGCCTTCGGCAGCGTGTTGGGGTTCAACCGCATGGTCGATGCCGCAAGCGCCGAGGTGCTTGCCGAGCCGGGCCGGTTCATCGAAGCGGTGATCGCCCCCGAATTCAGCCCCGAAGCGCTCCACATTCTGACGACGCGACCGAAATGGAAAGCGAACGTGCGCCTCGTGGCCACGGGCGGCATCGCACGATCGCAAACAAGGCTGGAGTATCGATACTTGGGTGCAGGGTTGTTGGTGCAGACGGCCGACGATTTGCCCGATCCTGAGAGCGAATGGAAGGTCGTGACGCGGGCAACGCCGTCGCCCGAGCAGATGGTCGACGTGCGGTTCGCTTGGAGCCTGGTGCGGCATGTCCGATCGAATGCGATTGTGGTGGCCCGCGACCGTGCGCTGGCGGGGGTGGGCGCCGGTCAAATGAGCCGCGTCGATTCGGTGCGGATCGCGCTCGAAAAAGCCGGCGATCGCGCCGCGGGCGCGGCCCTCGGTTCTGACGCATTCTTCCCGTTTGCCGACTCGATTCCCATGGCAAAAAAAGCCGGCATCGCCACCGTCATCCAGCCCGGCGGATCGAAGAACGACGCCGAGGTGATCGCCGCGTGCGATGAGCATGCAATCGCGATGATCTTCACCGGGCGCCGACATTTCAAACACTAACGTCCGGCGGCTGGCCGCATGCCAACGATTCTCGATAAGATCGTCGCCACCAAGCGCGCGGAGATCGCGAGTGCGCAAGCGACCGTTTCGATCGACGAGCTGCGCCTGCGGATCGCGGACGCGCCGCCGCCGCGCGACTTTTTTGCCGCGCTTGGCCGCCCTGGGCCGATTCGGCTGATCGCCGAGGTGAAAAAGGCCAGCCCTTCACAAGGCTTGCTGCGGCCATCGTTCGACCCGGTGGCGATTGCCGGCACGTACGCCGAGCACGGAGCCTCGTGCTTGAGCGTGCTGACCGACGCCCCGCATTTTCAAGGCAGCCTGGCCGATCTGCGGGCGGTGCGCGGCGCGGTCGACCTGCCGTTGTTGCGCAAGGACTTTATCCTCGACCCCTACCAGGTGTACGAAGCGCGTTCGGTCGGGGCCGATGCGGTGCTGCTGATCGCCGAGTGTCTCGACGATTGTCACCTGCGATCGCTGTTCAACCTGATCGTAGAACTTGGCATGACGCCGCTGGTCGAGCTTTATGAGCCGGCAAACCTGCCGCGCGTGCTCGAAGCCGGGGCGACCCTGGTGGGCATCAATAATCGCAACCTGCACACGTTCGAGGTGCGGCTCGAGCACACGCTCGACCTGCTCGATTCGATCCCCGAGCAATGCGTGGTCGTGGCCGAGAGCGGCATTCGCACTCGCGACGACGTGCTGCGTCTCGAGCAGGCCGGCGTCGACGCGATGCTGGTCGGCGAAACCTTCATGCGCCGCGCCGATCTGGGGCAGGCGGTCGACGAACTGCTGGGCAATCGCTAGGCGTTGGTCCCAGGCGATCGCCCGATCAGCTCCGGCTTACCAGAGGCTACACGCCGCGATAGGTCACCAAAATGCCGCCCGACTTTTGGAACCGAACGGTCACGCTTACCCCGCAGCACCAGTCGTAGGTCACCACGCCATTGGCCAACAAGCCATGCCGGCTCGAAACCTTGGGGCAGTCGGTGCAGCACGGAGGCAAGCAGACCGGAATCGCCACCGGGCAGCAGGTGCACGGATCGACCACGCACACCGCCGACTGGATCGGCGGATCGCAGCTGCAGCACTTCACCTTGAACAGTCCGGCATGCCGGTACGACACGCGAGACGCGGGGCAGCAGATGCTCGAATAGATCGGTGTGCTTGGATCGACCAGCGGAGTTGCCGGCGCGAGCATGGGTCCCAGATCTGACGGACTTGCCGGTTCTGCGGGCGACGGGATCGGTTCCTGCATGGCGCGGTTGAACAGCAGGCCGGCCGTGGCCGAATCGGACCCGATGCCGACCACCATGACCGTCGCAACGGCAATCGCAGCGATGGAAGCGAACTTCTTCATCTCATTTCTCCTACTCACGTCGTTCGATCGTTCCGATCGGCCCCGAACTGGTACGGTAATTTTGAACTCGCCACTGGCCTGATCGCAAGTACCGACTTCGGCTCGGGTCGCTGACCCCAGGCTGTAAACAAATCCTAGGTCGCAAGTTAGCAAAATCTGGAATTGTTCGGGCCGATTGCCGACGGTCGTTCTTGCAATTTGCTCGCCGAATGTTTGTGAGCTACGTTTCTGCTGGCGGTTGTTCGTTCGACCGCAACCGTTGGTGCTGGTCGTCCGTTGTCCGAGTCGCACGGTTCTCGTGTCCTCGGGCTTCCGGCAAGTGCTGCAAGTCTGCGGCCGCCGGGTAGTCGTTTGGCGTTGTTCACCATTTCCGAAGCCTGCGTGGCCATGGTAGCAGAACCGACGGGAAGGGCTGCGCTCGAACCGGCGTGGGCAACGCTGAACGACTTGCGCGATGCCGGCGACCGCTTCGAGCGGTTTGTCGATCGCCAGCTCGATCGCCTCGAGCAGCTTCGGCTCGAGCGCGAGGCTCGCGAGCGGTCGCTGGCCGATCGGCAGCAACAAGTCGAGCGGAACCGCGACGAAGCCGAGCGGCAATGGCAGCGCGTCGAGGCATTCCGGCGCACCTGCGAGCAAAACGTCGAATTGATTCAAAGCGAAGCACGCCGGTTGGCGCAGTTGCAAGATGCGCTGGCCGCACAGAACGATCCGGCCAACGCTCCGCCCGAGGGCGACGTACCGTCGTCGGGCCTACAACCTGCCGCCTGGCCCGCCGAGCGACAGCGGTTGCTGGCGGCCTTGGCCACAGCGCGCCGGCAAAATTCGGAGCTCGTGGGAGCGGCCCTGGAATTAGCCACGGTTCGCCGCGAACTCGCCGCAGCGCGGATCGAGTTGCTCCGACAACGACACCGCCTCGCCCAAGCCAAAGGACATTTCCAACCCAGCATGCGCCGGCAACTCGACGATCTGCAAATCGAACGCTCGCGGCTGACCGAGGAACTGCGACACCGGCACGAGCAGCTCGCCGAATTGCGGACGTGCCAGCAAAACAACTGGGCTGACGAACTGGCGCGCCTGCGATCGCTGCTGGTACGACGCATCGCGACCGACGATCAAAGGGGCACGGTGTGGGCGACGGCCGAACCGGCGCTCGACCAACGCCACGCGACGCTCCATTCGGTGCTTGCTGAACTCGACGCGATCCACGATCAACTTCGGGCCTCGACGGCACAGCCAACCACGGCCGAGCTCGGAAACGGTGACGATCCATGAGCGATCATCCCGCTCGCGGGCAATCATCGGACTGGCACCGCGGCGACGGCGCGCACCGCTCGCGGCGCGTCGGCGACGCACCGTCGGACGACCGGGCGCGACCAAACGCGCGGCACGCAGCATTCCCCGACGAGCCGCTCAATCCGAGCGAAGCGCTGGGACGGCACTGCCCACGCGCGATCGAAAAGCTGGAGCTTCTCGACGACACCGTGTTCGAAGCGATTGCCGGCAAGCCGGAAGCCCTCGAGCAATTGCGCGCGCTTTGGCCCGCGTTGATCGCCGAGGTCGGCGCCGAGCTGATTGCCGAGTCGCGCGCCCAGTACCTGCGCCATGCGATGCACGTTTGGCGTGGCTGCACCGAAGGCGATGAGGTTCGCAATCCGCGCCTGGCGATCAACGCCATGGAGGTGATCGGCCTGCTTTTGGGCGAATAGGCGCTCGCCCCGCCGATCCGGGCGACTGCGGTCGCGGCACGAAGCACTGCGCACGCCCCCGACGCGCGCGGTCGGACGAATTGCCCCGGCTGCCCACCAACTCAGTGGGCCATCATCTTGCGGAACTTGTTGAACAGGTACGCGCTGTCATGGGGCCCGGCCGAGGCCTCGGGATGATACTGCACGCTGAACGCCGGCAGCGTGCGATGCCGAATCCCCTCGACCGTGCCGTCGTTCAGGTTGCGATGCGTGACGACCACCTCGGCCGGCAGCGAGTCTTCGGCCACCGCGAACCCGTGATTCTGCGACGTGATCTCGACCTGCCCGGTCTCTTCATTCATCACCGGCTGGTTTGCGCCGCGATGACCAAACTTGAGCTTAAATGTTTTGGCGCCCAGCGCTCGCGATAGCAGTTGATGACCCAGGCAAATACCGAACACCGGTTTCTTGCCCAGCAGGCCGCGGATGGTTTCGACGGCGTACTCTAACGGCTCAGGATCTCCCGGACCGTTCGATAGGAACACCCCGTCGGGGGAGAGCGCGAGGATTTCGTCGCTCGTGGTCGTGCCGGGAACCACGGTCACGCGGCACCCCATGTCGGCCAGGTGACGAGCGATGTTCCACTTCATGCCGTAATCAACCGCGACGACGTGCGGCGACTTTTCCGACGTGGTTGCATCACTGCCGGCAGATTGCACCTTTGCCAGTGCATTCAGCCCTTCGTCCCATGCGCACGTTGCTTGGGGCATCACCTCGCGCACCAAGTCGCGGCCCACGAGGCCGGGGCTGGCCTTGGCTTTGGCAACCAGGCTGGCGTCATCGAGATCGGTGGTCGAAAGGATGCCGCGCATCGCCCCTTCGCTGCGCACTCGGCGCACCAAGGCACGGGTGTCGATCCCTTCGATGCCGACGATTCCCCACGCTTTCAGATAATCATCCAGCGTGCCGCTTGAGCGAAAGTTGCTGGCCCGACGACTTAATTCGCGCACAATGAAGCCGGACAGGTGCGGCTTCGGGCTTTCCAAGTCCTCGTCGTTCACGCCGTAGTTGCCGATTTCCGGATAAGTCATCGCCACGATCTGGCCGCGATAACTCGGGTCGGTCAGGATTTCCTGGTAGCCGGTCATCGACGTGTTGAAGCAAACTTCACCCGTGACTTCGCCGTCGGCGCCAAAGGCAACGCCGGTGTAAACGGTACCGTCCTCCAAGGCAAGTTTTGCGACGCGATCGGACATGAAGTTTTCCTGTAAAAAAAGCCGGCGCTGCCGGCTGAGGCTCAATTCACGACTGGTATTCGCACTCGTGACGATTTCAAGACGGCGTTTGCCCGGCAATGCGCTGACTCGATTCGGGCTCGGTTAAAGTCTGCGTGCTAGTGCTCCGATAGCTAGTCATGGCTGTGGGTCTCCGCGTCGAAGCCGAGCTATTGCCTGGCCAACAACCGGACAGCCTTGAGGGTTCTCGTCCCGGCGAACGAGGGCCCTCTTTTTTTTGCGCTCACGTAAAATTCCGAAACATTATAGCGGTGGGCGAAGCTGCCGAATAGCGTCGGAATTCATCTCACACCTCGGGCGCTAGCGCTTTCGGCTTCGCGGGACGACAAAAAGCACCCGGCGCGCAGCGCAGCCTTTGCGGGCCGCGCTGCGGCGGGTGCCACACGAACGATTCAGGCGCTGGCGGTTCGCGGCGGCCGAGGCGTTCTTGTAGGGAAGTGGGTTGTAATCCTCGGCCGCTGTCAGCG
>DASZPI010000082.1:0-2878 GCA_035550355.1 Pirellulales bacterium | reverse complement strand
GGTAGTCGGCGTCGATCGCTGCCGGGCCGGAGATATCGACGACCACGGCCTGGGCAAAGAAGTGTTCGGGCGGAATCTGGTCGACCGAGATCTGCCCCGCGGCAAAATGGTTCGGCGCGTCGAGATGCGTGCCCAGGTGCTCGGGCGAAGCGAACGCCTTCGAGAGCACGCCGTCGCGCTCGAGCGTGGCAAGTGTGCGCAATCGGAACGGCTCGTAGCCCGGACCCGGCCAATAGCGCGATGCCGCGCTGAGCGGCCAGCTCAGGTCGACGATCTGCAACTTGCCGGCGGCCAAGTCGGCAAGCGTCGGACTCGGCTCGCCGGCTGCGGCCAAGTTGCTGGCTGCCAACAAGACGGTGCCGATCAGCCCTCGCATCATGACGCTGGTTGTAAAGAGCATGGGTCGGCCTCGCCACAAACTTTGGGAATCCTCTGAAGCTTAGCTGCCAGGTAACCAGCGGTCGCTGCACGCGATGGCGATCAACGCCTGCTCGCTATGCACGCGGAAAGTATGACCGGAACTTATCGAAGCGGAAAAGCCGATTTTGCAAGGAGTTGTGCCTGCGTGGGGCCTGCGACGATGCGCTGGCATGGTTCCTGCTGTAGGGCGGTTGCTCGTCTTTGTTACCGATCAGGATCAGGCCATGGCTACCGTCGATTCCGAGTTTCGCCGCCCTTCGTCGCTCGATGTCGCGATTGAGCTCGAGCAGCAGATCTCTGTCCAATCGCAAATCGAAGGCGCCGTGCGGCAGCGACTGCTCGACTCGGGTTATCACGCGCTGCGCAAGGTCGAATGTTACTACGATGCCGGCGTGCTCACGCTGCGCGGGCGGGTGCCTTCGTTCCACCAGAAGCAGGTGGCCGAAGGGCTGGTCGGAGGCGACCTGGTGCGCGTGGTCGTCAACCAGCTCGAGGTTGTCGCTCGGCCGCAATGGGATTTGGTTCCGCCGGGCATCTGGCGCAAGGAGCGTTTGCGCCGCGGCAAGCGCTAAGTCGGCCCGATCGCCCGATTGCGAACGGTCGGCAGCTTCGTTGCAAGTTGCCAGCCCAAGCCCAGCGCGCTAGAATCCGCCGATGCATAACCGTTCCGCTTACGCTGCAAAGGTGGTCGCCCATGGCTGATGTCACGATTCGCTGCCGGCTCAATGGTCCGTTCCTGGTCGAAGGACCGGTGACGATCGTCGATCACCTCGGCAACCAGTTCCACGTCAGCCCCGATAAACCGGCGGTCTCGCTGTGCCGCTGCGGACAATCGGCCCGCAAGCCGTTCTGCGACGGCCAGCACAAGCAGTGCGGCTTCATGGCGGCCGAGGTCGCTCCGCCGCCGGTTTGAGAACAGGTTTTCCCCACGTCATGGGAGCGGGCGGGCAGATATTCTCGCCACGCAGAAGCCATTGCTCATCAATACTTAACCTCGCGCGCCGGGTAGCGTGGCGGGGGTGGCCGAAAACAGTAGCGCGATTCGCGCGGGCGTTCTCTACAATTGCCCGGCTTTGGCGAGCTTCGCCGCGGACCGGCCGCGTGGGCCACGGTCCTTTGCCGATCGAAGCGATCGTAGCGCAGGGAGAATTTCGCGCGTGGAAACGGAAACGGGCTTGGATGCACAGGCGGCCGACGAAACCTCGCAGACCTACTTGGGCCGGTGGCAACGGCTGATCAGCACCACCAACTGGGAGAAGGGGCGGATCATTTCCGAGTGGCGTGCCGCGCTGATCGAATCCGGCGCCGCGGCACATCAATACTCGGATGAAGCCTGGAGCCGCCGCGTTGGCCAAGTGACCGGGCAACATGCCGGCCGGCTGCGGCGCGTGTTCGACCGATTCGCCGCCACGCGCGAAACGTTCGCCAACCTGTACTGGAGCCATTTCCAGGCGGCGCTCGATTGGGAGGATGCCGAGCTGTGGCTCGAAGGCGCGGTGCAAAACGGCTGGTCGATCTCCGAGATGCGCGCCCAGCGCTCCGAAGCGTTCGGCGGCTCGAGCGAGCCGGATGTCGATGTTTCGGCCGAGCTCGACGAGGACTACGCCGCCGCCGAGGGGGACAGCCTTAGCGAGGTCCGCCAGCCTGGTGGCAGTGCCGAACGCGCCGATCGTGCCGACTCGGAGCCTTCGGCTCTCGCGGCGGGAATCGACTTCGATCCCCAGTCGTTCGACCGCGAAGCCGAGGCGGACGCAGCGGTCGCCGTCGAGGAACCGCACCCCTTGGATTCGCTGCCGTCGCTGCCCGACGACCTGGCCGAGGCGTTCGAGGCGATGAAGCTGGCGATCTTGCGGCACAAGCTCTCCGGCTGGCAGGAAGTGAGCTGCGAAGCGGTGCTGACGAGCCTGGACGCGCTGAAACGGCTGACGCTTTCGATGGCGTGACAAGAGCCCGCTCGGAGCAGGCGAGCCATGGTTGACTTCTGGCAACGCTCGTCGCCGTCAAGCAACGGTGACGTTGCGGTAAGGCAACGCCGTGGGCGTCGAGTTTTCGCGACCACTGCGCCGAACCCCGTCGATTCCATAGCTTTGCGGCGACGCTTGTCCGGCGTCGGCTTGGGGGCATTGAGTTTGCCTTGTACCGATTGCACGTTCTTCAGCCTCATGGCACGTGCAACAGGTTCACGCATGCATTGTTCGTTCGACTTGGCTGCGGGGGTGGTGGTGGCTCCGGCGGGTAACCGTAGTCCATGGTATTTGCTCGCCAAGCGGACGTTCGACATCGTGGGTGCCTTGGCGTTGCTGGTGCTGTTTGCTCCGATCATGCTCGCGACGCTGGTGGTACTGACCTTCACGACCCGCGGGCGTCCGATCTTCCGCCAGGAGCGGTTGGGGCACTGTGGCGAGCGGTTCGGCATGCTCAAGTTCCGCACCATGGTGTTGAATGCCGAGGTGATCCA
>DASZPI010000081.1:0-4348 GCA_035550355.1 Pirellulales bacterium | reverse complement strand
TTTTCGTATTTCAATCGCAATCCCGACGACGTGCGGAACCAGGCAACGATTGGCGGCGGGGCACTGATGGACATCGGCTGCTACCCGATTTCGGTGGCCCGCTGGGTGTTCGACGCCGAGCCGACGCGCGTGCGTGCGCAGATCGATCGCGATCCGGAATTCGGCACCGACCGCACGACGTCGGCGATCCTCGAGTTCGGCCCGCACACCGCGAACTTCATCTGCGGTACTCAACTGGCGCCGTATCAGCGCGTACACCTGGTGGGCACCGAGGGGCGCGTCGAGATCGAAATTCCGTTCAACGCTCCGCCCGATCGGCCCTGCCGCATCTGGCATCAAACCGCCACCGGCATTGAGGAGATTTCGTTTCCCCTGTGCGACCAGTACACGATCCAAGGCGACCTGTTTTCGCGGACGGTGATCGACGACACGCCGGTGCCGACGCCCATCACTGACGCGGTGGCGAACATGCGCGTGATCGAGGCGGTGCTGCGGGCGGCGGGCGGTGGCCGCTAGTCGATAATCGCTAATTGCCACGCTCCGCCTCTAGCTACTAGCCACCAGCAACTCGAACTAAACTAGTTCGCATGTCCTCGCCCACCGAAACTGCTGCCCCTGCCGAGTCGCCGCCGATCACCGAGCCCCTGCCGCTCGTGGCGTTCGAACGCTACATGCTCGCCGACGATTCAGCCGACTATCCGATGCTGCCCGTGACCGAATTGGTGTTCGAGGGACACTTCAACCGCGCTGCCTTCGAATCGGCGGTCGAGCGCGGCCTGGCGCGCAACACGCTGCTCCGCTCGCGGGTCGTCGACCACCGCGGCAAGCCATGCTGGCTGTATCAGCCCAGCGCGTGGCCGCAAATCGAATGGACGAAGGATTGCGATGACACAAATGATTCGATCACGCCGCCGATCGATTTGCGCCAGGAGATCGGCCTGCGGCTGCATCTACGCGAACACGGCAATCAAACGAGCCTGCTGATTCAAAACCACCATGCGTGCGCCGACGGCGACGGCGTCGCACAGTTCGTCGAAGATTTACTGTACGGATACGCCGAGCTGACCGATCCGAACGCCGGTTCGCTCAAGTTCCGCAAGCTCGATCAATCACGCCTGCACGGGCGAGGCGCGTTTGTCCGCGAATCGTCGGCGCCTCCACCGCCGCGCACATGGCGCGACCATTGGCGAAGCACGCGCGACTCGCTGCGGTTTGTCACCACGCGACCCGTGGCGTTGGCATCGCCGCACGGACGGGTCCGCGGCCAGAGCGCGGCCCTGAGTCACCGGCATCTGTTGACCCGCCGACTTTCGACAGATCAGTCGACCGCCATCAGGCAGGCGGCTTTGGCGCACGGCGTTCAGGTGAACGATTACGTGCTGGGGTGCTTGATGATGACGCTCGCGCGCTGGAACGAGCAACACAGCAGCCTGGCGCGCCGCAGCAGCCTGCGGATCTTGATGCCCACGAACCTGCGCAGCCGCGGCGACCTGCGCACGCCCGGGGTTAATCTCAGCAGCTTTGCGTTTGTGACGCGCACGGCTGCGGATCTTGCCGACCGCGCGGCGCTATTGCAAGGCATTGCCGCGGAGACGCAATACATTCAGCGCAACCGCGTGGGCCTGGAGTTCATCAACAGCGTCGGCTTGCTGCTGGCCATTCCCGGCGCGCTGCCGGCGATCCTGAAGCATGGCGGCTGCGTGGCCACTGCGGTCTTGTCGTACATTGGCGACCACGCGCGGCGAATTTTCAAGCAACTTCCGCGCGATAACGGCCGCGTGGTGGCCGGCGACGTGATCATGGACCAAGTTTATTTTTCGCCGCCAGTGCGATCGCAAACGCGCCTGGCGATCGGAATGACCAACTACGTGGGCCGCATGCACCTGGGCCTGAAATGCGATCCGTGGCTATTTACGGCCCACGATGCGCAACGGCTGCTCGACGCAGTCGTCGGACAGATTCTGCAAGGCACCGAGACCAGCACGATCCCTGCCGTTTGACCGAGCGCGCGATGGCGACGATCGAACCGAGTGAAATCGAGCCCGAGCTGCGCAACACTCCGCCGCGCGATGTCCGGCTGAGGTTTCGCCTGTACTTTGCGCGCGCCTTGTTCGCCGCGTTGGCGCTTGGCTTGCCGGCAGTCTTGCTGTTCGTCGGCTTCGTTTCGGACCGCAATCGCAACGAGCTCAAGCAGCACGGCATTCGCACGACGGCGCATGTCGTGCAAAAGCGCCGCGGTACCGACGGTGGTCTGCCCTCGATCCAATACCGTTACGCGGTCGATGGCCAATCGCACGAGGGTTGGCGAACCGTAAACAACGCCACCTACGCGAATACGAAGCTCGACGATCTGCTGGAGATCGCCTACCGGCCCGATCGCCCTGATTGGTCGCGAGCAGTGGCCGATCTCGAATCCGGCGGTTCGGACCTCGCTCCGCTGGGGCTCGTCGCGGCGATCATGTTCCTCGTGATGGGCGGCACCTGGTACTACAGCGAGCGGCGGCAAGCGCGGCTGGTGTGGCTGCTGCGACACGGCAGCCCGACGCGCACCACCGAATTGCAGACGTGGCAATCGGCCCTCGGAGCCATGATGTTCATCTGGAACGCCGAGTACGCGTTCGTTGCCAACGAACAGACCTACCGTCGCCGCACGACATTTCTCCCCTCGGCGGGCGATCCGTTGCGAAAGCCCACCGGCCCAGCGACGGTGCTGTACGATCCGCACGATCCGACGCGCGAGGTTTTGTATCCCACGATTGCGCGATTGTTCCGCATCGTGCCGAGCGAATGATCGACGGCGCGATTGTTGCGGCGTTGCCGCTTGAAGGAGACGCAGAGATGAGCACGCCGGAACCAACGCGCGACGACGTGGACAAAATGCCCGGCGATGTGCTGCTGGAATTTGGCGCGTCGTGGTGCGGCCATTGCCAGGCGGCGCAGCCCGCGATCACCTCGTGGCTGCGCAGGCATCCGCAGGTGCAGCACATCAAAATCGAAGACGGCCCCGGCAAGCCGCTGGGCCGTTCATTCCGCGTGAAGCTGTGGCCGACACTCGTGCTCATGCACGACGGGTCGGTGGCGGCTCAACTGGTGCGGCCCGCAGCCGAGGAAATCGAGAAAGAGCTCGGCTGATTGCCCCATCAACGTGCCGGGTTTTGCATCGCCGCACGAAGCGCCTCGTTCACCGCCTCGTCGGTCGGAAATGCGGCACGCACGTCCGGAGCGAGCAGCGCAAGATTGGTTCTGTGCTGATAGCGGCTGAAGTATTTGCCGCGCACCGCTCCCTCGAGTTTCGACAAATCGTATTCCGGCCGAATAGCGTCGTCCTGGTGATCATCCTTCGTCATGCTTTTTTCTCTCGCGTCTTGTCGCACGCCGGGCACTTACGATGCGAGTTCGCAGACCTCGATCGGCGTGTGTCACGGCCAGCAAACGACCGTTGCTGGAGTAGCCGAAGGTCAAAAATCGATCCTCGTCATGAGAATGATCCGGATCAAAATACGTTACGGCACGCGGATCGCCAAAGACCGTCGCTGCTTCGTGGAACGCGACCCTACGCTTTGCCAGATTCCGAGCCGCCTTTTCATCATCCCACTCAAACTCGATGCCGTCCATCAGGTCGCATCCGGCAACGAGAAGAATTCGCCTTCAGGCCCCGATCTGCTCTTTACCCACCCACGCCTGCAATGCCGCCGGCACGCGCACGCTGCCGTCGGCCTGTTGATAGTTTTCCAGAATCGCGATCAGCGCGCGGCTAATCGCCACGGCGGTCCCATTGAGCGTGTGTGCGAACTGCGTTCCCTTTTCTCCCTTGCGGCGGAAGCGAATCCCCAGCCGCCGGGCCTGGTAGTCGGTGCAGTTGCTCGTGCTGGTCACTTCGCCGTACTCGCCGGCCTCGCCGCGGCCAGGCATCCACGCTTCGAGGTCGTACTTGCGGTACGCCGGACCGCCCAGGTCGCCGGTGGCGGTGTCGACCACGCGGTAGGGAATTTCCAGGCCGTCGAAGATGCGGCATTCCAGCTCGCGGAAGTACTCGAGCATCGCGTCGCTTTGCTCGGGCATGGTGAACGCAAACATTTCGACCTTGGTGAACTGGTGGACCCGGTATAGGCCGCGCGTTGCTCGGCCATGCGCCCCGGCCTCGGTGCGGTAGCAATGGCTGATGCCGCAGACCTTCATCGGCAACTGTTCGGCCTCGAGAATCTCGTCGGCCAGCAGACCGCCGAGCGTGATCTCGGCCGTCGCCACCAGGCTCAGGTCGCTGTCGGCGATGCTGTAGATCTGCGTTTCCGGGCCGCGCGGACTGTAGCCGGTCCCTTGCAGGATGTGATTGAGCGCCAGGTCGGGG
>DASZPI010000080.1:0-9997 GCA_035550355.1 Pirellulales bacterium | reverse complement strand
TCTGGGTCACTGCCGGCCACTGTCTGAAGGATGCGCTTGATGCCAATATCGCAACGGGCAAAATGCGAATCGTCGGCGGCGGATTCATGGATTCATTCGGCCTCGATACGAAGCACCGCCACCTGATTCCATTCACCTATGAACCCGGTTGCGGATACTACGTAGAGCAACCGGAATACTGACTAGATTTCGCCCTCATCAGGCTCAATCTCTTGCAAATCCAAGGCTTCGCCGCCAACGGCTTGAAGGTCATAAACCGTGCGAATTGGGAGCAGCAATCGCGGTTGACCTTTGATTTCTACTGGATGCTCGGAATACCGGAAGACCGCGTGAAGATCGAGCGCCGTCCCGACGGCAGCCTTAGCCCGTTGGTCGGGCAGAAAATAATTCCGGTCGAGAAGATCGATCCGGCGGACCTTGGCGAAGCGCCTCCCGACGCCACTGTCACCAGGGACCAAGAATGGTTCTTTGGAAAACTTAAGGTTGAGGATGCCGGTACCCTCAAGGGAATGAGCGGCGGGCCGATCTACGGCTTTCGCAAAGACAGCAACGGCAATCTGTCGTACCACGTGGTCGCGCTGCAAAGTCGCTGGTGGAACAAGTCGCAAACGATCTTCGGATGTTCGATGAACGTCTTCGCCGAGCAGGTATGGCAACAGCTTCGCGAGTTCATTGAAGATTTTGCTTTGGAAGAAGACGAACCAGAGTCGGAGACTCCAATGCCTAATAGTAACCCTTCAATCCTGTTGACTCTCGACCTTGATCCGACTCGCGTGTCGCAGCGTGGGAGCCGTCACGATCAATCCACATGGTTCGCTCCCATCAAACTATCATGGGATGGGCGCGTTCTTCACGCCGTGGTCGTTGCGGACGCCGAAAGCAGCGATATTTCAGATTCGGTCCGGCAGCGTTGGGCCGCGAAGCTCATTCACGCGGCTGCCGCTGCCGCTTTGTCGGGACAACTATCGGCGTTCAAGCAGAATGATGTGAACCATCTGTTGCAACTTGACACTTCGGAGCCGACTGAAAGGTCCGTTACCATATCCATTTCTCATAGCTACGCGAATCGGCTGAACAAGGAGTACGAAAGAGATCAGCTCGCAAGGAAAAATTTCGAGCACGCCGTAAGTCGGCTTGAGAAGTTCGCCGACCATCCACCGTCAGACGGAGAAACTGATGACGAGCATCAGATGTTCTCTTTCCTCCGTAACGCACTCGCTGCGGGGGAGCTTGAAACATTGGGCGCTTGGTACTCCGAGAAGATGCGTACCATCGGCAGGCATATCGACGATCTTCCAAAACGCAAGAATCGCCGACATGCTAACTATCTCGATGCACAACGCTACATGCGGACAAATCTCTCGTTTTTCAAGCCACCAGACGCTTGGATCGAAGAACCCCCACTACTGCCGAAATCGTTCGATTGATCGGCCTTCGTCGCTGTCAAGCCGTGATGCCTTGACTGTCCTCCCGACGCTGCGCTAGTGTCGGGGCATGGCTAGATTTGCTCACGAGCAAAAATGCGTCGCCGATCGCAACGTCTTCGGGCGATGCATTTATGATTCGCGGACCGGAACCATCCTCGCTTCGGCCGGAAGAAGTACCACTTGTCTCCTCGACCCTTGCGACGACCCGCCGATTTCCGTACGATGACTTCCCCTCGGCGATATGCGACCTGGAAATTGACAAAGAAATTGACACGGCCTTTCCGAGTCATCGTATACGCCGGGAAAAGCCCCGCCTGCACCCCTAGCTCAATTGGATAGAGCATCGGTCTACGGAACCGAAGGTTAGAGGTTCGAGCCCTCTGGGGTGCGTTCTTTCTTTCGCGCCGTCGCTCGGCAACCAAAGTCGTTGGCTGCCGTTGCGCTCGTCGGTCGCGCGCGGCGCGAGAACTCGACGAAGCGTTCTTGCTTTTTTGAGCCGAAATTCGCGGTGGTCGGCCCGCGCGATCTGCCGACCGCCCTTGGTCGCTGAACAAGAATTTGTGCTGACTTCCGACCATTGCATGCGAGAATATCGCCGTGCAAAACCCGGTCGGAAGGAGCTGCAAATGTCGTCGGCCACACAACCATCGTCGCCCGCCCGCCATCGTACGCCGCCCCAGGGCGAGGCGGTGTTGACCGCCCAGGAATTATGGAAGCTCGACGCCTACTGGCGGGCGGCGAATTACCTGTCGGTCGGGCAGATCTACTTGCTCGATAATCCGCTGCTCCGCGAGCCGCTGAAGCGCGAGCATATCAAGCCGCGCCTGCTGGGCCACTGGGGGACGTCGCCGGGGCTGAACATGCTTTATGTTCACTTGAACCGCGTGATCAAGCGCGACGACCTGAACATGATCTACGTCATCGGTCCGGGGCACGGCGGGCCGGCGCTGGTGGCGCATGCCTGGCTGGAAGGCACCTACAGCGAGGTCTATCCGAACATTGGCCAAGATGCCCACGGCATGCAAAAACTGTTCAAGCAGTTTAGCTTTCCCGGCGGCATCCCCAGCCACGTGGCGCCCGAAACCCCCGGCAGCATCCACGAAGGCGGCGAGTTGGGCTACGCCCTGAGTCACGCCTACGGCGCCGCGTTCGATAATCCTGACCTGATCGTCGCCTGCGTGGTCGGCGATGGCGAAGCCGAAACCGGCGCCTTGGCCACCGGCTGGCATGGCAACAAGTTTCTTAATCCGGCGCGCGATGGTTGCGTGCTGCCGATCCTGCATCTGAACGGCTACAAGATTGCGAACCCTTGTTACCTGGCCCGCATTCCCGAAGTCGAACTGATCAAGCTCTTCGAAGGAATGGGCTACAAGCCGTACATCGTCCAAGGCAACGAGCCCGACTTGATTCATCAACAGTTGGCGTCGGTGCTGGATGCGGTCGTTGCCGAGATCAAGCAAATCTGGAGCGAGGCGCGCAGCGGCAACGATCTGCGCCGACCGGCTTGGCCGATGATCATCTTTCGCACGCCCAAAGGCTGGACGTGCCCCGCCACGATCGACGGCAAGAAATGCGAAGACTACTGGCGCAGCCACCAGGTGCCGATGGGCGACATGGAAAAGCCCGAGCACATTCAGATCCTCGAACAATGGATGAAGAGCTACCGCCCCGACGAATTATTCGACGGGCATGGCCAATTGCGGGCGGAACTCGCCGACTTGGCGCCGCGCGGCCCGCGGCGCATGAGCGCCAATCCGCACGCCAACGGCGGTCTGCTGCTCCGCGATCTGCTGCTGCCCGACTATTCCGACTATGCCGTCGAGGTGCCCAGCCCCGGTGCAACAACCGCCGAGTCGACGCGCGTGATGGGCACCTTCCTGCGCGACGTGATGAAGAACAACCTCGCGGCGCGGAACTTTCGCTTGTTCAGCCCCGACGAGAACAACTCGAACCGCTGGCAGGACGTGCTCGAGGTAACCAACCGCTGCTACATGGCCGATATTTACGCCGAGGACGACCACCTCAGCCCCGACGGCCGAGTGATGGAGGTGCTCAGCGAGCATCAATGCCAAGGCTGGCTCGAAGGCTACCTGCTTACCGGCCGGCATGGATTCTTCTCCTGCTACGAGGCATTCATCCACATCATCGATTCGATGTTCAACCAGCACGCCAAATGGTTGAAGGTCTGCAACCATATTCCGTGGCGGCGCGACATCGCTTCGTTGAATTACCTGCTCAGCTCGCACGTGTGGCGGCAAGACCACAACGGCTTCAGCCACCAGGACCCGGGCTTCATCGACCTCGTGGTGAACAAGAAGGCCGAGGTGATCCGCGTTTACTTGCCTCCCGATGCGAACACGCTGCTGTCGGTGACCGATCACTGCTTGCGCAGCCGCAACTACGTGAATGTGATTGTCGCAGGCAAGCAGCCGGCGCCGCAGTGGCTGACCATGGACCAGGCCATTACGCACTGCACCGAGGGGATCGGCATTTGGGAGTGGGCCTCGAACGATAAGGGCTGCGAGCCCGACGTGGTGATGGCGTGCTGCGGCGATGTGCCCACGCTCGAAACGCTGGCCGCCGTCGATCTGATCCGCAGGTATTTGCCCGAGTTGAAGGTGCGCGTCGTTAACGTCGTCGATTTAATGAAGCTGCAGCCGGCGACCGAGCACCCGCATGGTTTGTCCGACCGCAACTTCGATGCGCTGTTCACCACAAACAAGCCGATCATCTTTGCCTTTCACGGCTATCCGTGGCTGATCCACCGGCTGACCTACCGTCGCACGAACCACCACAATCTGCACGTCCGCGGCTATAAGGAAGAAGGCACGACCACCACCCCGTTCGATATGGTTGTCCGCAACGATCTCGATCGCTTTCACCTGGTCGAGGATGTGATCGATCGACTGCCTCAGCTCGGGGCGCGGGCGGCTTACCTGAAGCAATCCCTGCACGAGAAGCTGATCGAGCACGCACGCTACATTTGCCGTCATGGCGACGACATGCCATCCATCGCGGGCTGGCGTTGGGGCGAGGCAATGGAAGGCGCCCCCGCGGCCCAGCGCGATACGGCAGCCGACAATAGTTAATGCTGCATGGCACCTAATGCTGCACGGTACATAATGTTGCACGGTGCTTTCGTGTTCCGGTTCATCGTCTTTCATCGCAGCTCGACCGGTCCTTCAGCGCGCGAGGCGATCGGCCAAAATCGAGTGATGCGGCGCTGCGTATGCTCGTTCGTGATTTGTCTCAGCTCGGCCAGCATGCTGGCGTTTTGCGCCAGATCGCGCGGCAACGAGCTCACGCTCGTCGGCCTCGACACCGATCCGTTGCTGGACCGCGCGATCTTTCGGCGATTGGTCAGCCATCCCGATCACCATGTGCGTTTTGCCGACAGTGGTGCGGCATCGAGCAACGTCGATGCCGAGTCGCAAACCGACGACGCATGGTTCATTGAATCCCAGCGATATGGCGCCGATCTGGTCGAGGCGGGCAGGCTGTGCCGCGATCCGCAAATCGTCGAGCTCGGCTGGAAGCTGATCGAGTGGGGATTTGCGCGACAGGGGCCCGATGGCAGCTTCCCCGGCACCGGCGATCCATTTCATAGCACGAGTTTTTTTGTCGAGGCGGTCGCCCGAGCGCTGCTGGTCACGCAGCAAACGAACTCCGCGGACGATCGGGCCCGAACCCAGCGCTACGCACCGCGGCTCAGCGCGGCAGCGCATTGGATGCTCGGCCCGAAAGTGCTGCCGCGTGGCTTGAATAACAATCGGCCCTACGCACACCGTCGTTGGCTATTGGCCGCGGCGTTGGGCGAAGCGGCCCGACTCGTGCCCGATCCGGCGCTCGTCGATCTTGCCGAGGACCAGGCGCGCGAAGGGCTAGCCCTCCAACGCCCCGACGGCGTCAACCCTGAAAAGGACGGCTTCGATGTCAGCTACCAGGCCGCGGGCTTGATGTTCGCGGCTCGCTACTACACGGTCTGCGATGACCAGGCGCTGCGCGCGTCGATTCAAAAAATGCTCGAACGCGGCTTGGATTGGGAGTTGACCAAGATCGCTCCCGGCGGACAAATCGATGTCGAAGGCAGTACGCGCGTCACGAACGAGACCGGCCGCACGGGTACGGCGAAAACGGTCGATTACAAAGCCATCGTTTTCGCGCTGACTTACGGCGCGAAGATCCTCGATCGGCGCGACTATCATTCCGCCGCGGAACGTGTGGCGCGCCATCTGCGCTGGATCAAAGACTGAACGTTCTTTTGTGCATGCACGCTCGACGACGATTACTTTGGGCGGTCGGCCTCGCGGCTTTGAGCTGCTCGGCATTCGCGGCCGAGCTGCCGGTCACCGGGCCTCATTCGCCGGGCATGGAGAGCTACGACCGGCTGCTGCTCGAATTCATGCGCAAGTGGAACGTCCCCGGCGGTGCGGTGGCCGTGGTAAACGAAGGCCGCCTGGTGCTGGCCCGCGGCTACGGCTGGGCCGATGTCGAAGCGAAGCAACCCGTCGAACCGGCAAGCTTGTTCCGCCTGGCGAGCGTCAGCAAGCCGTTCACGGCGGTCGCCGTGCTCAAGCTCGTCGAGCAGGGAAAGTTGAAGATCGACGATCGCGTGTGCCAATTGCTGGGCGAGTTTCCCGAAGGCGAGCACGCCGACTCGCGGTGGCGCGAAATTACCGTCGGACAACTGCTGCATCACACCGGCGGCTGGGATCGCGACAAAGCCTACGACCCGATGTTCATGCCATACAAAATCTCCAAGGCCCTCGGCACCCCGGCCCCTGCCGGCAGCGCCGAGATCATTCGCTACATGCTTCGCGAGCCTTTACAGCATCCGCCCGGCGAGCGGTACAGTTACTCGAACTTTGGCTACTGCCTTTTGGGACGGATCATCGAGCGCGCCACGGGCCGCGCTTACGGCCAGGTCGTGCACGAGCTGGTGCTGCGTCCCTGCGGCATCACCGACATGCGCCTGGGGCACACCAAGCTTGCAGCCCGCGCTCGCGGCGAAGTGCGGTACTACAACCATCCCGACGACCAACTCGTGCGCAGCGTGTTTCCCGACGTCCACGACAAGGTGCCGCCCCCCTACGGCGGCTTCTACATCGAAGCGATGGATTCGCACGGCGGCTGGATCGGCTCGGCCATCGACATGATGCGGTTTGTCGCGCACCTGGAAGGGAGTCGGCAACCGGCGCTGCTCGAACCGGAAAGCCGTGGCCGCATGCTGGCTCGTCCCGCGCCGCCGGTGTCGGTCAATAAGCCTTCCTGGTATGGCATGGGCTGGAGCGTCCGGTCGACCGGTAAGAACACGCGGAACTGGTGGCACAACGGTTCGCTCGACGGCACGTCGACGCTCGTCGTCCGCACGTCGCAGGGCAGGTGTTGGGCGGCCCTGTTCAACACCCGCCCCAGCGACGAGCAAGAGAAGAAGCTAGGCGATTTCAGCGGCGAGCTCGACGATCTGCTGTGGAAGGCCGCCGACGGCGTGGAGCGTTGGCCGGCGCACGACTTGTTCCCGCGTTTCGATCGATAATCGCCGGCGTGCCCGCGCCCGCGAGCGCCTCTGGCGTGTTCCTCGCGGCAGACATCGGAGGCGCCAATCAGGTCGATCGCCGTTACACCGGCCAGAGCGGCCAGCGTGGCAACCATGCGAGTGCGCGCCGCAGGGCTGGCCTTGCCCAACGCGACCACCGAACCGAGATCGAGCGCGTCACCGGCGACACGCGCCCAAAACCAGGGCGCACGCCGGCTTTGGCTAAGGAGGCCCACGCCGGCAGCGATCTCGCGCAGGCCGAACATCCGCAGCAGCCACGGATGCTCGGCAACGCCGATCGTCCGCGCCAAGGTGCGCGGCATCGCGATCTCGGCGGCGACCTCGGGTGACGGGTGTAGGCGGCACTCGGCGCGTTCCGCAAAGAACATGCCCCGTGCCATTCGGCGCCGGAGGTAAACCTGCGCACGGCAATTGCAGCCATCGCCTGCGACACCCAGCACGAGGTCACTATGTCGTGGGTCGAATTCGTCGGTCCCAACCACGCCGTGCAAATTGCGGGCGTGAAGCTCGTCGGGATCAACGCCGAGAATGGGCGCAAGCTGCTCTTTTCGCTCCTGTTTTTCGCGGTGGTTCTGATCGTGTCGCGGTTTCTGCGCGCCTTGTCGCAGCGCTTGCTGAGCAGCCACCGCAACCAGCGCATCGAATTCTGGCTGCGCCAGGCCATCCATCTCGCGACCGCAACGTTGATTCTGGTCGGGCTGGTGTCGATCTGGTTCGACGATCCGACCCGGTTGACGACCGCCGTCGGATTGGTGACTGCCGGCCTGGCGTTTGCGCTGCAGAAGGTGGTGACCTCGGTGGCAGGCTACTTCGTCATCCTGCGCGGCAAGACGTTCAATGTCGGCGACCGCATCCGCATGGGCGGGGTGCGCGGCGACGTAATCTCGCTCAGCTTCATCCAGACCACGATCATGGAAATGGGGCAGCCACCGTCGGTGCAGAGCGACGAGCCGGCGATGTGGGTCAAGAGCCGGCAATACACCGGACGAATCGTGACGGTCACGAACGACAAGATCTTTGAAGAACCGGTCTACAACTACACGCGCGAGTTTGCCTATATCTGGGAGGAAATGAGCTTCCCGATCTCGTACAGCGACGATTTCGCGCAGGCCGAGCAAATCATTCTTCGCGCCGCCGAACAGCACACCACGCAATTCGAAACCTTCAGCCAGGAAAAGCTCGATGAGATGCGCCAACACTACGCGATGAGCGTGGCCGAGTTGCATCCGCGGGTCTATTTGCGGCTGACCGACAACTGGATCGAGCTGACGGTGCGATTCACGGTCGATTCGCACCGCGTCCGCGAGGTGAAGGACGCCATGAGCCGCGAGATTCTTGCCGCGCTGAACGCGGCAGGCATCGGCATCGCCTCGGGAACCTACGCCATTGTGCAGATGCCCGAGCTGCGCATTGCGCGAGCGCCGCGCGCTAACGTCGCCGTTGCCGAGCGCAGCATCCGACCGACGACGATCGAACCGTCGCAGATCGAACCCTCGCACTAAAACCTACGGCGCGGGCGCCTCGATTTTGCGCTTTGTCAGTCGCGACAGCTCTTCAAGCGCTCGCAGCGACCGGACGCGTTCCTGGTGATATTCGACCAGCGACATGTCGTCGTGGCTCCGCACCCAACGCCGCAGTGCTCTCGACTGCTTGACCACCGACATCAAGCCGGTCGTCATTTGCCCGAATGCCGCCGGCGACACCACCTGGCCTTGGTTCGAGCTGTTTTCGCGCCATGTTCGCAGGCTCAACACGCCGTTCTTCGCCGAGTCTTCGGCCTGCTTAATGGCATCGAGCACAGTACGCGAATGCTCGTCGCCGGTCTTGTACAGCTCCTCGGCGAGCCCGACGTTTGAGTTCGTCGAGGCCAACAGGTTGATTGCCAGGTCTTCAATCGTTAGTCCGCTGGTGTCGGCACGCAGCCGGCACGGCCAGCACAGGCCAATCAGCACGATCAGCGCAAGGTATCGCATCGCGAAGCTCCTTCGAGACATGTGGTCGAACGACCCGACGCTCTGAAGCGGTCCGCGTGCTAGTACCCGCAAACTGCAGGCCGTGCTCGTTATTGAATGCCGAGCAATTCGACATCAAACACGAGCACGGCGTTCGGCGGAATGGCCGGCGGCGAGCCCTGCTCGCCGTAGGCGAGGTTCGAGGGAATGAACAACTGCCACTTATCGCCGACCTTCATCAGTTGCAGCGCCTCGACCCAGCCCTTGATCACGCGATTGACCGGAAAGCTGGCCGGCTGGCCGCGATCGACCGAGCTATCGAACTTGGTGCCGTCGGTCAGCGTGCCGGTGTAATGCACGGTGACGGTGTCGGTTGCCTTGGGCGTGGGGCCGTTGCCTTGCTTGATCACCTTGTATTGCAGGCCGTCGGGCAGCGTGACGACACCGGGCTTTGCCTTGTTGGCTGCCAAGAACGCGTCCCCTTCCTGCTTGCTCTTTTGACCCATGGCCTGCATCGCTTTCTGCTCTTCGGCAATCATGACTTGTTGAAACATCTGGCGGGCTTGCTCGATCTCCTGATCGCTCAAGGCGCCTTTGCCCGCAATGCCGTCGCGGATGCCGCGGACGAACGCCTCGAAATCGACGTTGTCCTTCGTATTGCGCGCCATGTCGAAGCCGAGCGCGTAGCTGTACTTGGCCTTGGGGTCTTTGAAGTCGGCCGCTCCCGGTGCAGGCTGCTGGGCCAGGGCCGCCGTGCCAAGCGACGCCATGGCAAGCGTCGCGAACAATGTCGTGCGCATGATGAAAATACCTTCTAGGGTGTGATGAACGCGTTTTCGGCTGGGCGTGCCAAGGGCTGCACCGGACCGGTCGGAAGATCGGTATCGTATTCTATACGTGCCCTGCCGAGGAGGAGGTCAGCCGAAGAAATCCGACCGCCACTTAGCGGGTCGCTTGGAACCGTCGCTCGGTAAGCGAGATTGCAGCAAGCAATCCGCGCGCTTTGCTAAGTGTTTCTTGATATTCGGTTTCGGGAACGCTGTCGGCGACGATTCCAGCCC
>DASZPI010000079.1:0-4576 GCA_035550355.1 Pirellulales bacterium | reverse complement strand
TCATCTCGGCGGCCTGCGAATCGGCATTGCCCAGAACAACGTGAAATCCACGCCCGAATCGAAGCTGTTTGCGGCTCATGCGTCGCGAAAGGTGCACATTTCGTGCAAGTTGGCGCGTTTTTTGCCAACGATCACCAGCTTGGGTTGGTGTCGGTCGGGCTGGTACACTCTCAGGAGCTATTACCCAGGCTCGGAGTGCCTATCGTAAATTTCATGTTCCCGGTGGGAATAACAGGCGGCCTCGAAATCTCTATTTCGAAGGATGGAACCATGGCGGATGGCTGTGACGCGGCAGACTCGATGACGGTTTCGGGCGGCAGCATCATGGAGTTGGTCGATGCACACCATGGCGATGTGTATCGGTACGCGCTGCGGTTGTCCGGCTCGACCAGCGACGCCGAGGACCTGGCGCAGCAGACGTTTTTGGCGGCGCAGCTCAAGCTGCACCAGTTGCGCGACCCGCGCAGTGCGCGCAGTTGGCTGTTGACGATCCTGAGACACTGTTATTTGAAATCCTGCTGTCGGCAGCGGCCGATTCCTGCCGCGGCCATGCAACTGGAAATCGACTCGCTACCGGCCGAGCTTCCTGATGCCAACTTGTTCGAAACTCTGGGGGTCGATCGCGAGCAGCTCCAGGCAGCGCTCGACGAGCTGGCACCCGAGTTCAAGATCGTCGTGTTGATGTTTTATTTCGAAGAACAGTCGTATCGCGAGATTGCCGAGCAGTTGCGGCTTCCGATCGGAACCGTGATGAGCCGGCTGTCGCGTGCAAAGACCCGCCTGCGTGATCGGTTGGCTAGCGCGGATAAAGGACTCGCGTTGGCCGGTTCAATAAGCCGTTAACGTTGTCGGTTGAGACCCACGTATCGCAGATTCGCCGTCGATCAAAACCACGGAAGGCTCTTTATGGATCGTGCACCGATCGATCGCGAATTGCTCAAGAAACTCGACGCATGCCGACCGGGTTCGACCGACCATCCGTTCGCCGAGGCCAGCGTGTCGCCCGATAATGGTTTCGATCGTGAAGACCTCGATTCGCTCCGCGATCATGTCGCGCGCATCGACCGTGCAATCGCAGCGGCCTTGCACGACGCGCCGATCCCGGCGGGACTGTCGGATCGGCTGAAGGCGGCCGTGGCGGCGGCAGCGCTGTCTCCAACGGCGGTGTCTCCGGTGGCGGTGTCTCCGGTGGCGGTGTCTCCGGTGGCGGCGGCGGGTGTCGTCCAGCCGCGTGGGCTCGTTGCCCAGGAACTGCCCAAGCGATCGCACCGACGGCGCTGGGTTGTGGGCGCCACGACAGCCGCGCTGGCCTGCGCGGCAAGTGCCTTGATCGCTTGGTGCGTCTGGCCGTCGAACACCATCGACCTGGGGCCCGAGGCGATCATGAACGTTGCCTTGAACGCCGCGCAACAAGCGGCGGGCGAAGCAAGCGTGCCGGTTTCCGCCGCTAGTCCGCCGGCTCAATACCGCGTCGATGGGCATATCGTCGCCGGCAGCGTGGCGGCTTGGCATCGACTGTCGGGCGGTTTCCTCGAGCGCGATGGCGTGGCATACCGCCTGGTGGGCCGCCAACGCGAACGTGCCTCGCTGTTCGTCGTCGATCTGCAAGGGCCGCTCGGGGCGCCGCACGTCGCTGCGCTGCCCACGACGCCTCTGGAATGCGTGCTCACCACGGGCGGCCGCACCTCGGCAATTTGGAGCGATGGCCGGCGGCTATTCGTGCTGGTGGTCGATGGCGACGCTAGCACCCTGCGGTCGTTCATCCACGAGCCCGGGGCGATCGCCTAGTGCAGCAACAGGCGGTCGTGGGCCTGCCTTGGGTTCTGCCTGTCTTGCATTCTGCGCAGGCAGCACATCTTCGCTGTTCGGCATAACTGCGACCCCCGGCCGACGACTCGACTCGCCGGCGCGATCGTGCCGAACATACCGACGGGGAGGGCGTCGCCTTCCGGGTTGCATTGAGCACGCGATTCCAGGAGTCCGCCATGAAGCGCTGTCTGTTGGCCACGATTCTCTGCTGCCTGGGCAGTGCCGGCATGGCGCTGGCGCAATCGCCGGTCCACACGACCAAGCCATCGACCACCGTCGATCAGCACATGTCGCTGGGCCAGCTGACGCCGACTCCCGAGATGTGGTTCTACGACCAGGCCATTCGCGAGCATTCCGACCCCAAGGCCGCGGTTCGCCGCAAGGCCGAATTCGAGAGCGCCCAACGGCAGCGGCGGATGGCGGCGATGGCCTGGTACGGAATGTCGGCCTCGCGACCGACGGCCAATCCGACGCCGCATATCGGCGGCAACTACTCGCCGGTCTGGACCTCGAACACCCGCTACCCGTGGCAATGGTCGCCCGCGGCCACCGCGACCAACGTGGTGATCGTGCCTGCCACGCCGTACGCTGCTCCGTAGCCAATCGGTCGGGGGCGCGTTGGTGTGCAGCGGGCAGTTCGTGCGCCTTGGCATCGCTGATGCACTGATTTGCGGTTGTGCGCTGGACCGCGTTTGCGGTTGAGCGTATGTATGGAGAAACCGCGGACCGCAACCGACGGGGTCGTGCTATGCGAGCGCTGGTGACCGGAGCGACCGGATTTATCGGACGGCGGTTGCTTGAATCGATCGACGATCCGGTGGTGTTGTCGCGCAATCCCGAACGATCCAAGGCGATGCTCGACGGCGCGAGCCTGTACCGCTGGGACCCGACCGAAGGCCCGCCGCCGCTCGAGGCCTTGGAAGGGGTCGAGGCGGTCTTTCACTTGGCCGGCGACCCCGTGGCCGGCGGACGCTGGACCGACGAAAAGAAGCGGCGCGTGCGCGACAGCCGCGTGGTCGGCACCCAGAACCTGGTGCGTGCGATCGCCGACAGCCGCAACAAGCCGCGCGTGCTCGTCTCCGCCAGCGCGATCGGCTATTACGGCTCGCGTGGCGACGAGGTGCTGAGCGAGTCGTCGTCGCCGGGCAGCGATTTCTTGGCCGACGTCTGCGTGGGCTGGGAGCGTGCGGCGCAGGGGGCGCGTGAGCTGGGCGTGCGGGTGGTCAATCCGCGGATCGGCATCGTGCTGGGGCAGCGCGGCGGCGCGCTCAGCCAAATGCTCACGCCGTTCAGGCTTGGCCTGGGCGGACGCCTGGGCCATGGCCGTCAGTGGATGTCGTGGATCCACCTGAAGGATGTTGTCGGCCTGCTGCTATTGGCCGCCACGCAGGAGTCGATCGTTGGACCGATGAACGTCGTCAGCCCCGCGCCGGTGACCAATCGCGAATTCACGCAAACGCTTGCCGGAGTCCTGCATCGGCCCGCGGTCTTTCCGGTGCCGGCGATTGCCTTGCGAATCATGATCGGCGGGTTTTCCGAGGTGCTGCTCGGTTCGCAGCGCGTGCTGCCGGTCGTCGCGCAAAGCGCCGACTACCCGTTCGAATATGCATCGCTGCGAGCGGCGCTTCTGGCAGCCGTCGAAGAAGAAACCCCCGCGTAGCCGGTTACGACATGGGGGTTGGTTGTAGCGGCAGAATCATGTCGCCCAGATCGGGCGAATGAAACCGC
The DNA here is from genome assembly GCA_035550355.1 of Pirellulales bacterium. Classification (GTDB taxonomy): domain Bacteria; phylum Planctomycetota; class Planctomycetia; order Pirellulales; family PNKZ01; genus DATAXP01. The sequence continues at coordinate 1,039 of DASZPI010000079.1, read as the reverse complement.
ACGCATTGCAAACCGTTCAACCGTGCCGCTTGCAATTGCTCGTCGGCCCGCCGACACAACGACACGGCATCGTCGTCCGACTCGAGCGTCGTCACTCCGGAACTGATCGTCACGTCGGCCGCGTGGTCGAGCTGCACTTCGCAGGCCCCGAGCGCCGTGAGCACGCGCTGACTGGCGTTGGTCGCCTCGCGCAGCGTCGTGCCGGGCAGAATAATCGCAAACTCTTCCCAGCCGTAGCGCGTCACCAGGTCGGTATCGCGGACCATGGCGCAAATCACCTGCGCCATCTTGCGCAGCACCTGGTCGACCGCTCCTTGGCCCTGACGCGAGCTGAGCCGGCTCAGATTGTCGATCCCTACGACCAGCAACGACAGCGGCCGACCGTTTTGATGCGACTCGACCACGGCCCGGCGAATTTCATCGCTGAACGCGCGGCGGTTCGGCAGACCGGTGAGCACATCGGTGCGGGCATCGACATTCAGCGCGGCAACGTACTGCGCATAGTGATTGTTTCGCGGCGCCGCGGCCGGCACTTCCGGTCCACGTAGCGCGGGGGAATTCGACGACGAGTTCAGGATCGGATGCGACACCGAGCCGTCGTGGAAATAGCCACACTGACCGCCCGCCTCTTTGGCCACGCTCAAGGCCGATGTCGCCCGGCGCAGCAGGCTGCGGCCATTGTCGGCCGCCTGCGCCTCGGCGACGCCCACGCTGGCGTGCAGCCGCAGGTCGGCGCGCTTGGCGCAGGTGGCTTCGATCGCTAGTCGTGCGCGCTCCGCGGCTCGCGTCGCTTCGGGCAACTTGGTCGCCGGCAGCAGCAACGCGAACTGCCCCGGCCCGTACCGCGCCACCAGGTCCATTTCGCGCATCGTGGCGTCGAGCGCGTGGGCAATGTCCTGCAACACCGGGTTGACCGTATCGACGTCGGTCTCTTGCGCAATGCGGCTAAAGTTGTCGATTTCGATGGCGACCAGCGTAAACGCGGCCCCGGTACGCTGCCATTCGGCAAAGCGTCGGTTCAGTTCGTCTTCGAACGCCT
>DASZPI010000078.1:0-2638 GCA_035550355.1 Pirellulales bacterium | reverse complement strand
ATTCACCATCGAGCCCGGCGATGGACCGATTAAGACCTTTACCCTGCGCGGCATCAAGGAAAGTCCACCCTACCTGCACGACGGTCGTTGTTTCACGCTCGAAGACACGGTCGAGTTCTTCAATCTCGTGCTGAGCCTGGGATTGGGCGACCAAGAGAAGTTCGATCTGACGGCCTACCTGCGACAGCTATAGGATGAAGCGCAAGGAACTCACACTCAACACAGCATTGCGACGAGCCAACATTGCTGGCTGCCGTTGTTGTTTTCCAGCGTCCAATGGCATGGAGAGGTAGGACGCATGGCCGCCGGGACGTGAGTTGCCGCTCTTGAAGCGTCTTGCCCGATTGACGTTTGCCGCCGCTCAGTCGATATTGCGCGCTCTGCGAGCGTCAGCGACGCCAAACACAACGCGAACCAAAGGCGATGCCGTGCGGTCGAGCCTACTTTTGCCGATGATCATTGCGCAGCTAGCTACCTGCCTGGCCGTGCGCAACGCTAATGCCAACGATCCACAACAGCATGCGCGTCGACCGAACATCATTCTTTTCCTTACCGATGATCAGGGCTATGCCGATGTCGGCTGCTTCGGAGCTCGGGGGTTCGAGACTCCGAACCTCGATCGGCTGGCACGCGAAGGTCGGCAGTTTACCGATTTCTATGTGGCGCAAGCGGTCTGCACCGCCTCCAGGGCTGCGCTGATGACCGGCTGCTACTCAAATCGGGTCGGCTTATTTGGCGCGCTCAACCACGAGAGCACCACCGGCATCAATCCCGACGAACTGTTGCTGAGCGAGTTGCTCAAGGCTCATGGCTACTCCACAGCCATCTACGGAAAATGGCATCTTGGGTATCAACCCATGTTTTTGCCGACGCGTAACGGTTTTGATGACTACTTCGGCATTCCGTATTCGAACGATAACGGACCATTGCACCCCATTGTTCGAAATATCCCCCCGCTGCCGCTGTACGAAGGGGAGCAGGTCATCGAGCTTGATCCTGATCAGTCGCAGTTCACCCGCCGGTTCACAGAACGCGCGGTTTTGTTCATCGAGCGCAACAAAGACCGCCCGTTCTTTCTGTATCTGCCCCATGTCATGCCGCACGTGCCGATTTTCGCCTCGAGCGATTTCAAGGGGCGAACCGAGCGTGGTCTTTACGGCGACGTGATCGAGGAACTCGATTGGTCGATGGGGCAGATCCTTGACGCTTTGGCTCGCAACGACCTGGAGCGAAGCACTTGGATTATCTTCGCCAGCGACAATGGCCCGTTTCTCTCGTACGGCGACCATGCGGGCTCGGCAAAGCCGTTGCGCGAAGGCAAGCTCACCACATGGGAAGGCGGAATGCGCGTGCCGTGCATCATGCGCTGGCCAGGAACAATCGCCGCCGGCACCGTCTGCCACGACCTGGTCGCAACGATCGATCTGCTGCCAACCGTCGCGGGACTGCTTGGCGCTTCGTTGCCCGACCGCACGATCGACGGGCGCGATGCGCTGCCGTTGATTGCGGGCAACGCCGGCGCCGCATCGCCGCACGAAGCCTACTACTATTATGGCGGCGATGAGCTGCAGGCAGTGCGCAGCGGCGATTGGAAGCTGCATCTACCGCACGATTATCTCACGCCAGCTTCGCCGCCCGGGCACGGCGGAAAACCGGCCAACTTCGAGAATCTAAAACCGGAATCGATGGCCCTCTCGGGGCTGCGCGGCATCGCCAGTCGGCATGGGTATATCGTGGCGCACACCGATTTGGCCTTGTACGACCTGCGGAGCGACCCCGGCGAGACCGTCAATATTGCCGCCGAGCACCCCGCGATCGTTGCTCGCCTGCAAGCGTTGGCCGAGCAAGCGCGGGTCGACCTCGGCGATTCGCTTGAGCATCGCGTGGGCGCGAACATCCGACCGGCCGGAAAGCTGTAGTCTGACAACAATCATGCTCTTCAATTGGCTGCGCGAGCGTCGTCGCCGCGCGATTCTTGCCGAACCCTTCCCCGATGCCTGGCAGGCCGCAATCCAACGCAATGTGCGGTTGTATTCGATGCTGCCCGCCGAGGAACACGCCGATGTACGCAATTATGTGCATGACTTCACGGCCGAAAAAAATTGGGAAGGGTGCGGCGGCTTGGAAATGACCGACGAGATTCGCGCCACGATCTCGGCCCATGTGGCGATTCTGACACTCGGGTTCGACGAACAGTACTTCTCGCGCGTGCTTTCGATTCTCGTGTATCCTACGAGCTACATCGCACCGCGTGTTCCGTTCGTGCGCGAGGGTTTGGTTCTGGAGCGCGACGACGCGCGCGAAGGCGAAGCATGGTACCGCGGGCCGGTGATCTTGTCGTGGGCCGACGTGCTGACCGACGGTCGCGGCGAACGTCCGGGAAGAAACCTGGTGTTGCACGAGTTCGCACATCAACTCGACATGCTGAACGGCGCCAGCGACGGCATTCCGGCGATCGAAACCAACGCCGAGTTACAGCGATGGAAAAAGGTTGTCGGCAGCAGTTATCGCCGCCTGGTGCGCGATTGCGAGGCCGGCCGCCGACCTGTGCTTAACTGCTACGGTGCAACGAGTCGTACCGAGTTCTTTGCCGTTGCGACCGAAGCATTCTTCGAGCTGCCGATGGAATTACGCGCAC
>DASZPI010000077.1:0-2060 GCA_035550355.1 Pirellulales bacterium | reverse complement strand
CCTTTTGCTCCCGTGTCGGAAATCTTCGTCGTCAAATCGTCTTGCAACGTGACGGCCAACTGGTCGTGCATGTCGACCTGGATGGTAACAAGCAGGTTCTCGCCCATTCGCAGGATGGGAATTCGATCCATGGATTCACATCCCGTTCTTTACAGCGGTGATCTTCGAGACAGCAAAACCTGACCGCTTGAGGGCCAGGGCCAAGGCGTCGGCCAAGGTGGCCTTGGTGGTCACGCCTTGCAGATCGACCCCCAAATGGACGATCGTCTGCGCGATCTGTGGCCGAACCCCGCTGATGATGCAGTCGGCTCCCATCAGCCGAATGGCGGTGACGGTTTTGAGCAGGTGCTGCGCGACCAGCGTATCGACGGTCGGTACGCCCGTGATGTCGATGATCGCGAGTTCTGAGCCGGTTTCGACGATCTTTTGCAGCAGCGACTCCATGACGACTTGCGTTCGTGCGCTGTCGAGCGTGCCGATCATCGGCAAGGCCAGGATGCCGTCCCACAGCTTGACCACGGGCGTGGAAAGTTCGAGCAGTTCTTCCTGCTGGCGATTGATGACGTCCTCGCGTGTCTTTTGGAACGCGCGCACGGTAATCAGACCCATCTTGTCGATCAGCTCGTTGGCCAGCCAGGTCTCATCGGCCAGCGCCTCGGCGTCTTTCCCAAGCTCGGCGCGCAGGCGGGCAAAGAACGGCCTCTTGAACGAGAAGATGAAGGTGGCGGTCTCGTCGGAGTTGAAGCCCTGCAGCACCCGCGACCGCGATACGCCTTCGAGAAATTCGTTGATCGTTTTCCATTCGGGGCTGCGCGCCTCGTCCAAATCGCCGCGCTGGGCGACCAGTTGCAGCAGTTTCAAAAACTCCCTGGCCTGGGCGCGCACCTCAGCCTCAGCGATACGTCCATCCTTGCGGCCTGCTCCCGCTTCAAGCTGCTTGACCCATTCCGCGAGCAAATCCTCTTCGTGCTTTTTCAAAATCGTTGGGATGCGAGACGTTCCCTTAGCCACCGATGACTCCTCGCCTAGAAGATAAGGTGATGTGCGCGCGGCACCGATCCCCGTTCGATCGAACCGCGAACCGCCGTGCTGCCGGCGGCAACATCAAAGCGATCCAATCCGCGGAACAAGGCAGTATATACGGTTGTCGTTGGCGGGTAATAGGCACCGCCATCGACAATCCGGAGCTGACCAATCGATGCCGCCCCGGCGAGGCAGGCGCGCGTCGATCCGCCACTTCGGCGGGTCCGCCATTCAAAAATCACTGGATCAGCGTGATCTGAACGCCATCGGCCATGATCGTCTGAAAGGCCTGCTGCAAGTTCGAAATCACCGACGACTCGGGCCCGTAGATGATCTTGTAGCTCGGCATGCCGTCGGTCACGTTGCCGATGATCTGCATCTTGTTGAGCGTGTCTTTGGCCGTGGCTGCCGTGCTGCTCGACGGGTCGAACACCGGTCCGAAGCCGATGCAGTGGATCTTCACCGATTTGTTGGTGCTCGAATAGCCGGGCGACGACGCCGAATCGAGCGCGCAAAGTTGGTTGCACAACGAATAGATCTGGCTGGTGACAGTCGAATCGTTGTCGCTGTATCCGTTGACGTTGCTGGGAAACTCGCTTCCGCCCGGCGAGCTGTAGTTGTAGCGAATGTTGTAGTACGAGTTGTACGGGCCGGAATTGGTAAAATTGGCGCTGGCGGTGGTGTTCGGAGCGCCGTCGGTCTCGAAGATGATCATCTTCTGAGCACCCTTGCGACCGTTGCCGCCGGCATCGCCGGTGGGTTGCCCCGAGCTGTAGTTCTGAAGTGTGGTGTTGCCGCTGAACTGGTTGTAAGCCAGCATCAGCGCGTACGAGTAACACGTGCCGCCCGTGGCGCGCGGAACTTCGATGTTGTTCGAATCGTACGGCGTGACCGTCGCGCTTGAGTTGCCGATGGTGGCCGGCGGATACCACAGCGACTCGATCATGTTCGAGTAGCTGCGTCCCAGACCCACGCGCACGCGGTTGAAGCGATCGTCGCCGGTGCCGGTGCTGTTGGTCTTCGGCACGCTGAACATG
>DASZPI010000076.1:0-3508 GCA_035550355.1 Pirellulales bacterium | reverse complement strand
CGCCTCGGTGGCGTGTGCGTGTTGGCCGGCGCGGTGTTTCCCGGGCGCGCCGTGCAACTTGAACCCGAGCGTGTGGTTCGCAGCAACTGGACCTTGCGCGGCGTTCATAACTACGCCCCGCGAAATTTGCACGCCGCGATCGAGTTTCTCGTTGAAGCCAAAAAACGGTTCGCGATGGAATCGCTCGTTTCGAAATGGTTGCCGCTGGCCGATGCGGACCATGCGTTCGCGCGTGACGCTAGCGCGCAGCACTACCGCATCGGGATTCGCTGTTGATGATTGTGTTCAACTACCACCGCGAGATCGCCGAACCAATTGCGGCGCCAACATTGGCGCCTTCAAAGCCGCCAGCACGACCGCCGATCGCCGCGCCCACGTTCGCCGCCGGGCTGCCGTTTCCCCAGCCGTTACCGTAGGGGCCGTAGCCGTAGGGTCCATAACCGTACGCGCCGTAGGGCGTGTAACCGCTCCAGTAGCTCGTGTAGCCAGGGCCGTAACCGTAGTACCCCGAGTAATAGGGTGTATACGGCGTGAAATAGTAGCCATAGGCCGGCGACGCATAGTTGTAACTATAGCCGCGGAACACTTGCGCGGAAGCTGGCTCGGCCAGTGCCGCGATCAACGCGACGGTCGCAGCGGTGGCCAAAAGAATCGATCGCATGGCAAGCTCCTTTCTGGGCAATACGAAGCCCTGGGAGCGACGTGTTCGCAAAAGAAGTGCCACGTTCGGGGGTGGCGACTTAGCTTTTCGCCGCTGGTCGGATCACAACGCGGCGCAAATCCATTACCGCTGCCCCCGGCTTGGTCTGCGGCCTGACCTCCAGGGTTTGATTGCCGCGTTTCAGTTGCACCTCGCCAATCGTGCGCAAGATCATTTGCTGAAAGTGTCCCGTCTCTTGCACCGTGAATTTGAGCGTTTGATCACCGATGATCACCGAGACTTCGGCTCCGCCGCTGCCGCGGCCACAACCTTGCTGAACTTCGACTTCGTATCGCCCATCCTTTGGCACGTCGAATTGCCATTCGGCCCAGTCGGCGGGATCTTTCCAGAATCCAAGCACGTCCTTGTTCGGCTGCGGCTCGTAGCGCAAGGTGCTGCCATGCACGCGGGCAGCGCGGGCATGCAGGCGAACGTCCCCCGTGGCTGGCGTAATGTTATGCGGCCGCTTGTTCGCGATGGCGTTCATCGCTTCGCGCCATTCGGTCCACGCGGCTTCGGTGCCTGCGGCAGTCGCCGCGGGCACAAGGCGTGACGGATCTTGATCGATGTATAACCGCCGATGCAGCGCCGCGTCGAACTCCGGATTCGGCGTGGGCATGCGAGCGCCGACGGTCGCGCGCCATAGGCGAAGCTTGCTGCGCAGCTCGTCGGCGCGTACCGGGTCCGACGCCGCCAGGTTATTCGTCTCGCCAATGTCGTGCGCCAGGTCGTACAGCTCCACCTGTTCGTCCTCGAATTGCTCGACAAGTTTCCAGTCGCCATCGCGGATCGTCCCCGCCGGCCGGCCTCCCTGGTTCGTGTAGTTCGGAAAGTGCCAGTACAGCGCGCGCGGCGCAAGCTGCTGGCCACGCCACAAGTCGAGCAAACTCACGCCATCCAACGGGCCAACTGTCTTCGCGACATCGACACCCGCCGCTTCCAACAATGTCGGCACCAAATCGGTGTGGACGACAGGGGTGTTGGTCTCGCTTCCCGCACCGATCACACCCGGCCAGCGCACAATCAGCGGCTCGCGCAGCCCCCCTTCATAAACGAACCCTTTGCCGGCGCGGTACGGGCGATTGACCGTTGCGGGCGTGCCAGGCGATTCCAGCACGTGCAGCCCGCCGTTGTCGCTGGTGAAGATGAAGATCGTGCGCTCGGCAAGTCCCAGCGCCTCGACCTTGGCCATCAGGCGTCCCACGCTCATGTCGAGCGTTTCGATCATGGCCGCGTATTCGGGCTGAAAGGCGTCGCGGTTCTTCTCGATCAGCCATGGAGTCGCCCCCAGCGGAATGTGCGGATTATTGTGCGGCACGTAACAGAAAAATGGCTGGTCGCGATTGTCTTCGATGAACTTTTCAGCGGCGGCGGTGATGGCGAATTCACCCTTGCCCCCTTCGCCATTGCCCGCTCGGTCGAGCGTCGGCTCCGTGTTGGCCGGCGGCATGAACGCTATGTCGAACCCTTGTTGCTCGGGTCCAAAACCTTCCTTGCCGAGGTGCCATTTGCCGAACAGGCCGGTCGCGTAACCGGCGCCGCGCAGCACTTCAGCAATCGTCACTTCTTCGAGCGGCAGTTGCCCTTCGATTCGCGGTTGCAGCAGCTTTTGCGACGGAGTGTCGGGACGGCCTGGAAGATAGTTCGTCAGGTTCAGCCGGGCTGGGCACTTGCCGGTCACGATCGCCGCTCGCGATGGCGAGCAGATCGGCTGTGCCGTGTACGCGCACGTGAAGCGCATACCCTGCGTGGCCAATCGATCGAGGTTGGGTGTGTGATGTTCCGTTCGGCCGTAGCAGGCCAGATCGTTGATCCCAAGATCGTCGGCAAATACCAACACGATGTTGGGCCGGGACGGTTCCGCGGAAACGGCGGCAAAAACAGCACGCGCCATCAGCGCGATCACCGGTCCAGCGAGCGCGAGTGCCGCAACGATCGGTCGAAAACGGCAGATAAACGCAGTCATGAATTCCTCTCGTCGGTGAGCGATTATTCGGCCTTGGCGGTCAGCCGAAGCTCTGTGTTCGCCCCGAAGCCGACATTCGATTTCGTCGAACATTGTAACTCGTCGCCCGCGAGCTTGAGCGCGACCGTGACCGTGAACGGCGTCTCGTAGAAGCACAGCCTGGCGGTGAATACATTGGCCTCGGTCCACGCGCCGCTGGCGGCCACCGGCTGCTCGGGCAAACCCAGCCAGGCGAAGCTTCCTTTCCGCCACGCTCCACGGTCGCAAGCAATCCGCTGATCTTTTTCACCGATTCGCGCCACCAGCGTCACCGTGCTGCCACTCGTATCCGGCTCGAGCGTGATCGACTGCAAGGTGTGTTCGTTCGCGGCAAACAGAAAGCGCTTGCCGACCAAGTCGCCGTGCGACGCCGCGCCATCGACCGCATCGAGCGACAGGCCATTCGATGCCGCGCGCAGCTTGCCGGCCGCGACGTCATCGGCCGGCAGCGACGACGACTTGATCGCCGGCAACAGTTTTTCCCAAACCAGGTTCAACACCGACTGCATGTTTTTCAGGCCGCTCGTCATTGCGATCACCGCGTCCTGCTCGGGAAGCACGATGCAGAACTGGCCGAATGCACCGTCGCCGCGATAGGCGCCGTGACGACAGCGCCAAAACTGGTAACCGTAGCCTTGGGCCCAGTCGCTTTCGGGATCGCTGCCGTTGGAGGTCTGCCGTGCGGTGGCCGCCTCGATCCAGGCTTCAGGCACCAGTTGTTTCCCCTGCCACCGTCCGCGCTGCAAATACAGTTGGCCGAAGCGGGCAATATCCTCGGTCCGGATGCTCAGACCGTAACCGCC
>DASZPI010000075.1:0-1987 GCA_035550355.1 Pirellulales bacterium | reverse complement strand
GGACATGTTGCTGCATTTGGCCGAGCGCAGCGCCGGGTTGCATGTGTGGAGCATGAGCTGCTCGGACGGGGCCGAGCTGTACTCGACGGCGATCATGCTTGCCGAACGCGGGTTGCTGCCGCGGTCGCACTTGCTGGGGACCGACTGCCGCCGCGAGGCGGTTGAAATAGCGAAGAACGGTTGCTACGACCCCGCGGCGCTCGCGCCGGTGAGCGCCGAGCGCCGGCAGCAATACTTCGAACCCCACGGACGGCGGCAGCGGGTGACGCGGTATCTGCGACAGCACGTCCGCTGGCAGACGACGAACCTGCTGGATCCATTCCCGCGCGGGTGCTGGAACCTGATTTTGTTCCGCAACACGGCGATGTATTTACGGCTTGAGGCGCTGAATTTGCTGTGGGAGCGGATCGAAAACGCTCTACGACCCGGTGGATTATTGATGCTTGGCAAAGCGGAACGGCCGGTCGGGGCGAAACGGCTCGTTCAGGTCGCTTCGTGCATCTACCAGCGAACGTGGAGATGAGCATGTCGGTGGTCCCCGACACGCCGCGCCATCAGCGTTTCTTCGTCGGAGTGGCGTTCTTGCTGGTGGCGGCAACCGCCGCGGTCGATTGGTTCGCGCCGGCCAACGTGGTCGTGCCGATTTTGTACGGCGCACCGGTCGCTGCCATGGCGTGGCTTGGCAGCCGCAAGCTGCTGTGGTCGCTGACGTGCGTGGCGATTGCCATGGGTTTTTTAGACATGGTGTGGGGCGCGGCCCCTACGCACGACGGGGTGGTTGCGGTCGTGGTCCTCAACCGGTTCGTGGCAGCCGGCGGGATCCTGGTGATTGCCGCGCTCGCGGATTTGCAGATCCGCCATTCCACCGCACAGCGCCACGACCGACAGTCGCTGCAACTTCAAAACACCGAGCTCGAAAGCCTGAACGAAGAGCTCCGCCAGCGCGAAGAGCTGATCGTGCGGCAAAACGAGGAGCTGCAATCGCAAACCGAAGAGCTCGAAAGTCAAAGCGAGGAGCTGCGGCTCACGAATGCCGAGTTGGTGAACTGGGAGCACATGCTCGAGCAACTGCTCGAACTTTCGCGGGCGCTCACGATCGACCTGAAACGCGAAGAAATCCTGGGCCGCATTTGCGAGGCGATGGAAATCTTCTCCGGCGGCCTGGCGTCGGCCATCATCGAAAAGCGCGGCGACGAAATCGAGATCCTTTGCCATCAAGGATTCGGTTCGCCGGGCCTGGTGGCCAAGCGGCTGCCGTATTCACGGTCGTTTTCGTCGCTGGTCATTTCCGCCGGGCAGACCGCGTTTCTGGAAGATACCGAAAGCCGCCCCGACCTGCAGTTGCCGCGTCGGGCCGAAGGTCCGCCGTTCCGCGCCGTGCTGGCGGCGCCGTTGCGCGTGCACGGGCGGTGCATCGGCACGGTCGAGATGTACAGCCCGCAGCCGCGTGGCTGGAACGAGGCCGAAGTCTCGATGCTCGAATCGCTCGCCGCGCAAGCATCGATCAGCAGCCAGAGCGCCGAGCTGGTGGCGACCATCGAGTACGAGCGCCGCCGGTTCGAGGCCGCCGTCAGCACCGTGCCGATCGGCATGCTGGTGGCCGAGGACGTGGCCTGCAACGAGGTGCGCGCCAACCCGGCGGCCGCGGCGCTGCTGAACGTGTCGAAGGACGAGAACCTGTCGCCGTCGGGAACGGTCGGGCAGCGGCTGATGCGCTACCTGTTTCGCGGCGACCACGCGCTGCAGGCCGACGAGCATCCGTTGCTGCGCGCCGTGCGCGGCATCGACGTGATCGACGACGAAATGGAGCTGATGCTGCCCAACGGACGGCGGCACGCGCTGCTGGTCAGTGCCTCGCCGATTTACGATTTCGACGGCCGCGTGACCGGCGCCGTGTGCGCCATGGTCGACGTGACCGCCCAAAAAACCTTGCAGCGCGAGCTCGAAATGCGCCGCCGCGAGGCCGAAGAAGCCGGCGTGCGCAAGA
>DASZPI010000074.1:0-5103 GCA_035550355.1 Pirellulales bacterium | reverse complement strand
ACGCCGACGTCAAAATGCAAACCGTTGGTTTGGTCGGCGCGCCGACGCGCCACTACGGCAAGGAACTGGCCGAGCGCGGCTACGTGTGCCTGATCCCCGATTACCCGTCGTTCGGCGATTTGAAGGCGTACGACTTTCATTCAGGCCGCAGCGCTGCGACCAGCGGCACAATGAAGGCGATCTGGAACAACATCCGCGGCCTCGACCTGCTGCAAAGCCTGCCCGAGGTCGATCACGAGAAGATCGGCTGCATCGGCCACTCGCTGGGGGGCCACAACGCGCTGTTCACGGCGGCGTTCGACCTGCGCATTCAAGTGGTCGTATCGAGCTGCGGCTTCACCGGCTTCCACGACTACTACGGCGGCAAGCTCAAAGGCTGGGCCCAAGACCGGTACATGCCGCGCGTGCGCGAGGTGTATCACGAGAATCCCGACGAAATGCCGTTCGACTTCCACGAGGTGGTCGCCGCGCTGGCCCCGCGGCCGTTCTTCACCAACTCACCGCTGCACGACGCGAACTTCGACGTCGACGGCGTAAGGAAAGTAATGACCGCCGCGGGCGACGTGTACGGCCTGTTCGATGCCACGGATCGGTTGGTGGCCGACTATCCCGACGCCGAACACGACTTCCCCGACGCCGAGCGCGAAGCGGCGTATGCGTTCCTCGACAAATGGCTGAAGGGTTCGAAGAAGAAGAGCTCGCCCTAGCGCATTAGCCCCCGGCGAGCAGCCGGAGGCGCCGCACGCCGGTCGGCCGTCACTCAAATCGGCACGCGCTTCGCAACGCTGGGCCGAAATGGCACTGTTGCAGGTTACCGAAGCCGGCTTGTTTTGCGAGCGCGGCGGATTTTTTGTCGATCCCTGGCTGCCGGTCGAGCGGGCGATCGTTACCCACGCACACAGCGATCACGCCACGCCTGGATCGCGACGCTATCTCACTGCCCAATCGAACGTCGAGCTGCTGCGGGCTCGACTGGGAGAGATCGACGTCGCGGGCCTTGCGTTTGGCGAGTCGATCTCGCTCAACGGCGTGCACGTGTCGCTGCACCCGGCCGGTCACATGCTCGGTTCAGCGCAAGTTCGTATCGAACACGCGGGCGAAGTGTGGGTGATGACCGGTGATTTCAAAACGCAGGCGGATTCAACCTGCCCGCCGTTGGAGCCGCTGCGTTGCCATGGGCTGGTGACCGAGGCGACCTTCGCGTTGCCAATCTACCGTTGGGCCGAACCGGCCAGCGTGTTTGCCGAAATCGATCAGTGGTGGCAGCGGAACCAACTGCTGAAGCGCACGAGCGTGATCTTCGCCTACGCGCTGGGCAAATCGCAACGTGTGCTGCATGGGCTGCTCGAGCGACATGGCCCGGTGTTTGTGCATGGTGCGGTGCTCAAATACCTGCCGGCGTATGCTGCTGCCGGGGTCGCAATCGCAGGTATCGAGCATGCCACGGCCGAAGCCGTCAAAGCAGCCAAGGGGCGTGCCCTGGTCGTGGCGCCTCCGTCGGCCATGAAATCGCCGTGGCTGCGTAAATTCGGCGCTGTATCGACCGCGTTGGCCAGCGGGTGGATGCGTATCCGCGGCGCTCGCCGCCGCCGCAGTGTTGATCGCGGCTTCGTGCTCTCCGACCACGCCGATTGGGACGGCCTGAACTCGACGATCACCGCCAGCGGCGCCACTCGGGTTTGGGCAACGCAGGGTTACAGCGAGATACTCGCACGCTGGTTGGGGGAGCGCGGGCTCGAAGCGCAGCCTGTCGCCACGCGCTTCAAGGAAGAGACCGCGAGCATCGGCGACAGCGAGACCAGCGAGTCAACCGTCGACACTCAGCAGCCATGAAACGTTTTGCGCAACTCTACTGGGAACTCGACGCCTCGACGCGCACGCTCGACAAGCTTGCAAGTCTGCGCGCCTATTTCACCGAAGTCTCGGCCGACGATGCCGCCTGGGCGCTTTACTTTTTGACCGGGCAGAAGTTGAAACGCGCGGTCAATACCCGAGTGCTGCGCGCGTGCGTCGCGCAGGCGACGAACCTGCCCGATTGGCTGGTCGACGAGTCGTATCACGCGGTCGGTGACCTTGGCGAAACGCTCGCATGGCTGTTGCCGGCGGCGAGCAACGCGAGCGATCGCCCGCTGCACACGATGGTGGAACAAACCATTCGGCCGCTGATCGGTCTGCCGCCCGACGAGCAAATCGTCGCAGTTCGCCAGACCTGGCAGACGCTGTCGCAGCGCGAGGCATTGGTTTGGAACAAGCTTGTGATGGGCGAGTTTCGCGTGGGCGCTGGAAGAATTCTCGTGACGCGCGCGTTGGCCGAGCTGGCCGGAGTTTCGCAGGCAGCAATGGCCCATCGGCTTTCGGGCGCCTGGCAGCCCACGGCCGCCGCGTTCGATGCGATCATGCATGGCACCGAGGCGGGCGACCCGGCGCAACCGTACCCGTTCTTTCTCGCGCATCCGCTCGAAGCCGCCGCCCAAACCCTGGGCGAACCGCAGCAATGGCAAGCCGAGTGGAAGTGGGACGGCATTCGTGCGCAAGTGGTGCGTCGTCCGGGCGTGCTCGCCATTTGGTCGCGGGGCGAAGAATTGGTCACCGATCGTTTCCCCGAGTTGCTGCCGGCGTTCGAGCGTCTGCCCGCAGGGACGGTGATCGATGGCGAAGTGGTCGCCTGGCGCGACGAGGGGCCCTTGCCGTTTGCATTGTTGCAACGCCGCATCGGTCGCTTGAAAGTCACGCCGCGCATGCAAGCGGAGGTTCCGGTGGCGCTCGTCGCCTTCGATGTGCTCGAGCACGCAGGCGGCGATATTCGCTCGCAAACACTCGATCAACGCCGCGCGATCCTCGAACGGTTGGTGTTCGATGCGGGGAGCGCAGCCTTGCGGCTTTCGCCGGTTGTCGAATTCGACGAGTGGGGCCAGCTCGACGAGCAACGGCAGCAGGCACGGCAGCACAATGTCGAAGGGCTGATGCTCAAACGCCGCGATTCGGCCTACGGCGTCGGCCGGCCGCGCGGTGCGTGGTGGAAATGGAAGATCCAACCGCTGTCGGTCGATGCGGTGCTGATTTACGCCCAACCCGGCCACGGTCGCCGCGCCAGCCTGCTGACCGACTACACCTTCGGCCTTTGGGACGAGGGGGTGCTCGTGCCTGTGGCGAAAGCGTATTCAGGTTTGACCGACGATGAGATTCGCCAGGTTGACGCGTTCATTCGCGCCCACACGGTCGAACGGTTTGGTCCCGTACGCGTGGTCGAGCCTCGCCTGGTGTTTGAGCTGCATTTCGACGCGGTGCAGCGATCGACGCGGCATAAATCGGGTTTTGCCGTACGCTTCCCACGCATGCATCGCTGGCGCAGCGACAAGATGCCTGCGGAAGCCGATCGGCTCGCCACGCTACGAGCCCTGGCTACTAACACATAACAGACTATTGTGAATGAAGTTACGTCTCAGCAATACGTTGATTCGCAAAAAGCGCTTCCAAAAAATCATGCGGTGAGATAGCATATTCAATTAACGAACCTGTAATCGCACGCCCCCGATTACCCACTCGTTCTCGACTACTGCCGGGGGCCACCATGCGCCACGATTACTCTCAAGCAAAAGCCCACAGCGACAGCGGCCACGTCCGCGGTGTTGCGACCTGGGCGTGGGCCGTGATTGCAGCCGGCCTGTTCGCGGTCTCGATGTTCTTCATGTTGCAGCCGGGATTCTAAGCGGCTTTCCTGGCAACTGGCTTTCCGGGCGATTGTGGTCGAGTCGCACCGGCAATTGGCCGATTCAAGAAGCTGCGCGGTAGCCCTTTGCAGCCCGGCGGAATCGCCTATAATGGCCGGTTCCAAATCGGTTCGGCGATGTTCGCCGGACGATCCTCGCTTTACGTTGATCTCGACGCCATGCCCAAGCTCAAGACGCATAAAGGCACGAAGAAGCGCTTTCGCATCACCGCCAACGGCAAGGTGAAGCATCGCCGTGCTGGCACCAGCCACCTGAATTCGCATCTGACGAAAAAGCAGCGTCGCAACTTGCGCGGCACCGGCGTGCTCAACGAGCTGGAAACCAAAAAAATTCACCGACTGCTCGGACCGTACAGCTACTAAACGGCAGCGCTCCAAAGTTAATCTGCGCAGCGATCAGCGGCCTGGGAAGCATCTAAGGAACTACCGACCATGAGAACAACCAAAGGCGCAGCACGCACCAAGGCCAAGCGCCGGCTGTTCAAAAAGACCAAGGGCTACGTCGGCGGACAGCGCCGCTTGTATCGCACCGCCAAGGAAGCGCTCGTGCGGGCGGGGGTGTATGCGTTTCGCGACCGCCGCGTGCGGAAGCGCGATTTCCGTGGATTGTGGATTATCCGCATCAACGCCGCGGTTCGCGAACTGGGGCTGCGCTACAGCGAGTTCATCCACGGCCTGCAGAAGGCTGGCATCGAGCTCGATCGCAAAACTCTGGCCGAGATGGCAGTTGCCGACCCAGCCGGCTTTACGGCAGTCGTCGATCGCGTGAAGCAGGCGCTCGCGGCAGGCTAGGCGTTCGACCGCTCCGGGTTGGGTGCCGTGCTTGCCTTCGTTTCCGCCAGCGATGCGGGGTCGGCGGTCTCGACCCCGTAATGTTCGAGGATCCGTTCGTTGGCATTGACCGACTTTCTTGCCGAGCTCGATGAACTCCAACGCTCGGGGCTTGCCGCGCTGCAGGCGGCCGCCGACGACCAGGCGCTCGAGGCGGCCCGCATTGAATTCCTAGGCGCGAAAAGCGGGCGCATCAAGTCGGTGCAAAAAGCACTCGGCCAAGTCGACAAGGCCGACAAGCCCGCCGCCGGCAAGCGGTTCAACGAGGTTAAGCAGCAGCTCGAGACAGCGTTCGAAGTCGCTGCGCAGCGCGTTGGGCAACGAGCCGCCGAGGCCGATGAAGCGCCGTTCGATATTACCCTTCCCGGTCGCCGGCCGCGGCTGGGGCACCTGCACCCGATCACGCAAACGATCGACGACCTGAAAGAAATCATGGGTCGCCTGGGCTTTAGCGTGGCCGAAGGACCGGAGATCGAAGACGAATGGCACAACTTCGAGGCGCTGAACATTCCGCGCTCGCATCCTGCGCGCGACCCGCTGGA
>DASZPI010000073.1:0-1719 GCA_035550355.1 Pirellulales bacterium | reverse complement strand
AGGGCACAACCAGGATCGCGACGAGCAACAACGAACCGAGCTTGGTGGCATGCGTCATGGGCGGGACTCGCGGGGGTGGGCTGGCGATCGGTGGGAGCGAGCATTCCGTCGGCGATGCGGTTATCATCACCTGGGGCACGCTGCTTCCCCTCTTGTAACCGGGCACGCCACGCGATGAAAGCTCCCCGCCGGTTTTCTTTTTCTGTCGCTGTTGCGTTCGTTGCGACAACATTATCGCCCGTGATTGCATTCACGGCCGAGATCGCGTTTCGCCGGCACGACGTCGATCTGGAATCGACCCTCTCGGCCGCCAGTGCCATGGACGTGAACCACGATGGCCGGCTCGATATCGTGACCGGCGCTGCCTGGTACGAAGCGCCGAGTTGGAAAAAGCGCCCGGTGCGCGAGGTCGAGTTCATCCGCGGCCGTTTCGAAGATTACGCGAACCTGCCGATCGACGTGAACGGCGACGGCTGGCTGGACTTTCTGATTGCCAACTACCGCAGCGAGAAGATCGCCTGGGTCGAGCATCCCGGCTCGGCCGGCGGCCTGTGGACCGAGCACGTGATCGAGCGACCCGGCAACTCGGAAACCGGTCGCTTGTACGACATCGACGGCGATGGCCAGCCTGACTTGTTGCCCAACGGCAAGAACTTCGCTGCGTGGTGGGAATTCAAACGCCCGGCCGAGGCGTCGTCGGCCGTCGAGTGGCGGCGTCACGACTTACCGGCCGAATTGCAGGGGCACGGCATCGGGTTTGGCGACATCAACGGCGATGGCCGGGCCGATGTGGTCGGGCAGAACGGCTGGGCCGAAGCTCCCAACGATCGCCGCCAAGAACGCTGGCCGTGGCACGGCGAGTTTCATCTCGACCGCGACGCGAGCGTGCCGATCGTTGTGCTCGACGTTGACGGCGACGGCGATAACGATTTGGTCTGGGGGCGTGGCCACCGCACGGGCCTTTGGTGGACCGAGCAGCAGCGATCGTCCGGCGGCGAGCGTTCGTGGCAACCGTACGTGATCGATACCTCATGGTCGCAGCCGCACACGGTCGAGGCCGCCGACATCGATGGCGACGGCAAGCTGGAGATTGTCACCGGCAAGCGCTGGCTGGCGCACGACGGCAAAGACCTGGGCGAATGGGATCCGCTGTGCCTGTACTGGTACAAATACAACGCGTCGTCGCGCACGTTCGATCGCCACACGATCAGCGAACTAGGGCCGGCATCGCTGGACGTTGATCCGAAAATCGTGGATCTCGACGGCGACGGCGACCTGGACATCGTCGCCCCGGGACGCAGCGGTTTGTGCTGGCTGGAGAATCTGCTCAAGCAGCCCGGCGGCAGCGAGGCCCGATCGGCTGCGGCCGAAGTGCCGAAGTACTCCGACCACCGCCAGTTGATGGTGGTGCGCGATGAGCAAGGCACGCAGCGCCCCGTGACCACGCCGCGCGATTGGGGCGAGCGCAGGTCGCATATTCTTGCCGGCATGCAGCAGGCGATGGGGCCGTTGCCGAGCTCGTCGGTGCGCGTGCCGCTGGACGTGCAGATCAGTGAAGAGGTCGATTGCGGCAAGTTTGTACGCCGCAAGCTCACCTATGCCGCCGAACCCGATGACCGTGTGCCGGCGTACCTGCTGATGCCGAAAGGCTTGAAAAAGCCGGCGGCTGCAATGCTCTGCCTGCATCCGACGAATGCCGACGGCAAAATGCAGACCGTT
>DASZPI010000072.1:0-1958 GCA_035550355.1 Pirellulales bacterium | reverse complement strand
CTTGGATGGATTCATTGCTCGACGCACCGACGTGAAGCCGGCAACGCGGGAAATCTGGCGGCAGACGGCGCGGAACCTGACGGAGCACTTCGGCAAGGAATGCGACATTGCGGGCATCACGGAAGCCGCGGCGCTCGATTTCAAGCAGTACCTGATCGACGAAAAGCTCGCCCCGACTACGGTCGCGAAGCGGCTGCAGACGGTGCGATCGTTCTTCCACGATGCACGCCGGCGAAAGGTCATCACGGCGAATCCCTTCGCCGAGGTGTCGGCAAAGTCCGTCATTCGGCTTGACGGTCGCCGGTACGTAACACTCGACGAGACAAAGAAGCTGCTCGAAGCGTGTCCGTCACATCATTGGCGAACGATCGTTGCGCTGTGCCGGTATGCCGGGCTGCGTTGCCCAAGCGAAGTTCTGTCGCTGCGGTGGCAGGACGTCGACTGGGAAAACCGTCGGATCATCGTGCAGAGTCCCAAGACAGAATGCCACGGAAAGCCGACCAGGAAGATTCCGATGTTCCCGGAACTGCTGCCGATTCTCGAAGAAGCATTCGCGCTGGCCGAAGAGGGAACGGTCTACGTCGTCGATGCTCGATATCGGAAGTCGGCGACGAGCCGCAACGGCTGGCGGAATTGCAACCTGCGGACGACGTTCGAGAAGATCGTCAGGCGTGCCGGGCTGACGCCGTGGCCGAAGACATTCCACGCGATGCGGTCGAGCTGCGAGACGGATCTGGCGGCCAAGCACCCGATTCACGTGGTCACGGCTTGGCTCGGTAATACCCCGACGATCGCCTTGCGGCATTATCTGCTTACGACCGAGGCCGATTTCGAGCGGGCTACGTCGCCTGAAAAACCGGCTCTGATTCCGGCTCTGCAAGGTGAAGAAATGCCACGCACCGACTCGCAAGCGATCTTGAAAAACCTCGATATTTCCGCAGAAAACGAGGCGGTGCCACCTGGTGCGAGTGCGGAAAACTGGGGAACTAGGATTCGAACCTAGACTAAATGGTCCAGAGCCATTCGTGCTACCGTTACACCATTCCCCAAAACAGCTTAGCGATTGAATTAGCCTAGCGGCCGGCGGCAAACACCGTCAAGACCGGACGTCGCAGGAGTACGCGGGCCGCCGTGCAATTGACGGCCCCTGCATGGCACTTCTAAAATCGCATCGTGGGTACCTCTGATCGAACACACTCGGCGACGGGCCGAGTTCGGACTCCCAGCGTGGGGGACGCGACGCGGTATTCAGTGCGCGGCCCTGAAAAGCGGTGATCGAGCATGGCCGTACTGCAAGTCATTCGTGGCAGCAATGTCGGGACGCAGTACGAGCTTTCCAAGGACAAGTCGATCCTGGGCCGCCACCCCGAATGCGACATCGTGCTCGACGTCGGCGCGATCAGTCGCGAGCACGCGCACATTCTGCGTGTCAACAAAGACTGGTTCGTCGAAGACTTGAAAAGCCGAAACGGCACGTACGTCAACGGCCGGCTGGTCACGGGTCGGCATCACCTGCGCGAGAACGACCAGCTCAAGATCTGCGATCTGTTGTTTTCGTTCCATCACGAGCAGCCGGGCAAGTTGCCGCCGCGCGCCGTGACTTCGCCTTCGCTGCACGACTCGGCTATTTTAATCGACGACTCGGTCGGGGCGGCGACGACAATCATGTCGAGCTTCGACACCAGCCGCACCAGCCTGCAAGTGGGCGTTAATCCCGAGGTCAAGCTCAAGGCGCTGCTCGAGATCACCCGCAACCTGGGTAGTGCCATCGCGCTCGACCAAGTGTTGCCTAAGGTGCTCGACAGCTTATTCAAGATCTTCGTGCAGGCCGATCGGGGCTTTGTGGTGCTGATCGACGACGACGGCAAGACGTTGATCCCCAAAGCGGTCAAACATCGCCGCCCCGGGGCTGAGGACACGATTCGCGTTAGTCGCACGATCGTCGAAAAGGTGATCCA
>DASZPI010000071.1:0-5517 GCA_035550355.1 Pirellulales bacterium | reverse complement strand
GCTCGCCGTCGACGAGCAGCAGCTAGCGCAGGCCAACGACGAGTTGCTGGCCCAGGCGACCGCACTGGTCAGCACCGCACGCAAACGCGGCGAGTGGAAAGCCGCCTTCTCGGCCGATCAAATCAACGGCTGGCTGGCGGTCGATGTTCCCGAAAACTACCCCGATCTGCTGGGGCCCGAAATCTCCGAGCCGCGCATCCGGCTCGAGCCGCATCACGCCACCGTCGCCTGTCATTATGCCCGAGGCAAAATCTCGACGGTCGTGTCGCTCGACGTCGAGGCGTCGATGGTCGAGCCGAACGTGTTGGCGGTGCGGATCGATCGCCTGCGCGCCGGCGCGATGCCGCTCCCGTTGAGCACCGTCGTTAACGGTCTCACGCGGCTGGCGGCCGACCTCGAGGTGCCATTGCGTTGGTCCAAGTCCGAAGGTTCGCCGACCGCACTGATCACGTTGCCGTCAATGTTCGACGACGATGGCACGCAATACGAGGTCGAGTCGGTCGAAGTGCGCGACGGGAAACTGTATCTTGCCGGCCGCACCACGCCGCCGGGGCCCAGCTCCCCGGGCGCACCGTCTCACCCGCCGGTCCCCACGACCGCCGCGGTCGGATTGCCGCCGAACGTGAAGGTCCATCGCTGATCGTCGAGCGATTGCTGGATTCGCAGCTCGCATTGGAGTTTTGAGCCAGCGAGCTGCACCCGCCACGTCGTTTCCGTGCGATCGAGCGTCGCATAGCTGCCGCGATCGATTCGGGCGACCGTACCACGATTGCCGGAGATCGGGCCCTCGATTTCGAGATACGCCAGGCGGTGATCGCCAAGCGCGTCGCCGCGCACGATGCTTCCGGGCCGTGGCTCGGCCTCGAGCGCCCAGGTGCGAAGCACCGCGTCGACCTCGAGCATTAAGTCCCAATGCGAGCCGCGCCCAGCGCCGCGGGGCATTTCGTGCCGCAGAATGACGAACCGGCCGGTCATTTAGCGACCTGCGTGTTACTTTCTGCGATCGACGCCAGGTCGTCCAGCCAACACTCGACGAGCGTCGCCTGGTTCACGTAGCGTTCGACTTGCTCGCGCGCTTCGAGACATCGCGCCGCCGCCTCCAGGGCGCCTTCGTCGCCGGTGAGCCACGTCTCGCTGCGACGCTGGCTGGCCCGGCGGATTTCGTCGTCGCCCAAGTTTGGCGCCCCCGCCAACACGCGGGCCAGCTCCATGAAAAAATCGGTGGTCAGATCGATCGCCTGCCGCAGCCGCTTGCGCCGCGCGGCGGCTTCTTTTCCCGCCTCCTCGACGAACGCCAGCAGTTGTTTGCTCGCTTCGAGCACGCTGGCGCGCGGATCGGCCAACTCGGCAAGCCAGGTGCGGCGAAAGGTCCAGTAGTCGGCATCGAGCAATTCGCCGGCGCGCTCGAGGCTGCCGTCGCTGTATTGGGCAATGCGCGCTGCTTCGGCCTCGTCGGCGACCATGCCGCGCTCGACGAGCAATCGTGCCACGGTCGCCGGCTCGAGTGGCTGAAAGCGTACAAGCTGGGCGCGCGAACGGATCGTCGGCAACTGCCGCTGCGCCGACGTGCCGATCAAAAAGATCACCGCGCCCGGCGGCGGCTCTTCGAGCGTTTTCAGCAAGCAATTCGCCCCTTCTTCGTTCAGGTCGTCGGCGTCGTCGATGACCGCAATCCGCCGACTTCCGGGCAGCGGCTTTTGCCACAGGTCATGACACAGCCCTTCCTGCATGCGTCGTTCGCCGGCGCCGATCAGCAGCCGCACGGGAATCTCGGCGCGATCGGCGGGCTTGGCCACTTCGAGGATGTCGGGGTGCGTCCCCGCCTGCGCCATGAGACACGACTCGCAGCGGCCGCACGGTTCGAGCCGTTGCGCGGGCGAGGCGCGGCAGAGCAGCGCCTGCGCCAAGCGATGCGCAAACGTGCGCTTGCCAACGCCCGAAGGGCCAACGAACAGGTACGTGCTCGCCAGCCGGCCCCGCTCGAGCGTGCGGCGGAACATGTCGACGATTGCGTCGTGCCCTTCGATGCCTTGCCACATGGGTTCGCAACTCTCAGGTGTTAGAGGCGCGCCTGCACGGCGCGGCGAATGTCGGCCTGCACTGCGTCGATGGAACGAGCGGCATCGATCACGGCGACCCGATCGGGCAGCTGCGCGGCCTCGCGCAGGAAGCCGTCGCGCACCGCTTGCAGGAAACTCGTTCCCCGGCGTTCCATGCGATCGAGCGGACGCTGCAAACGCGCCGCAGCCGCCGCGACCGAAAGGTCGAGCACCATCGTCAGGTCGGGCAGCAGTCCCTGCGTGGCCACGCGCCCCACCTGCCAAATCTGCTCGGGGTCCAAGCCGCCGGCATGCCCCTGGTACACGACGTTCGCCAACACGAATCGGTCCGACACGACGATGCTGTTCGCCGCCAGCGCCGGGCGAATCACTTCCGCGACCAGTTGCGCGCGGGCGGCCATATACAGCAGCATCTCGGCGTGCGGGCCAATCGCTACGTTCTCGCGCTCGAGCAACACTTCGCGCACCGTTTCGCCGAGGCGCGTGGTTCCCGGATCGCGGCAGGTGACCACGGTGTGGCCTGCTTCGCGCAGCCAGGCGCATAGCGCAGCGATTTGCGTGCTTTTGCCGCCGCCGTCGAGCCCGTCGATCGAGATGAACATGCGCGCGCCGCTGGTTGGGAAAACCGCATTTTACGGGGCGGGCCGACCGACTGTCAGTCCCCGGCCGACAGCGCTTCGAGCCGGCGAGCGCGGTGCAGCAGGCGGCGGCAGCGATCGAGCACGATCTGGCGCAGTTGCTTGGGGCGCAGCACATACGCCTGGTCGCCGTAGCCAAGCACCCACCACGAGATTTCCTCGAGTCCCGACACGCGCACGTGAAAATCGAGCGTGCCGTCGGGATGAAACTCGACCCGCTGGCTCTTGTGCCATACCACCTCGGCCACGTTGCGCGCCACGAGCTTTTCGAAACGGATCGTGACGTCGTGGTCGGGGCCGCGCTCGGCCATCAGGTTCCAAGCGTTCCGCAGCACGCGATCGATCCGAAAGCCGCGCGGCATGCTAAAGGTGTCGTCGAGCAGCTCGATCTTTTCGATGCGGCCCACGTTGAACGTGCGCACGGCGCGATGCAGACTCGATCGGCCGATGACATACCAACTGCGGCGATTGAACAGCAGACGATACGGGCTGAGCTTCGTGTTGATCCGCTTGCGCTCGGTGAAACTCTCGTAGCCAATGCGCACACAACGGCGGAGCGTAATGCCGGCAAGCAATGCTTGATAAACCGGCTCATGGTCGATCAGCGGGTTGGCGGCATCGAGCTTGACGTGCACCGCGCGGGTGGCGTCGCGCAGGTAATCGCGCAGCTTGCCCGGCAGGCTGCTTTCGAGCTTGATCGCCGCGCTGCGCGCGGCATGGTACAGCGGAATACCCGACGACTGCCCCAACTCCTGCGAGAGCACGATCAGCGACAGCGCTTCTTGCGGCGTGAAGTTCGTGGGCGGCAGCAGCACCGCGCCGGCAATCCGATAACGCTGATCGTCGTCGAAAAACTGCACCGGCACGCCGGCCTGGCGCAGGATGTCGAGATCGCGAAAGATCGTGCGGCGGCTGACGCGACACTCGCTGGCCAGCGAGGTGGCGTTCTGCCCGCGGCCAACCTGTAACAACGTGATGAGTTCGAGCAGCCTGGTAATGCGCGCCAGCTTCATTCGAGCCTGCCCGGCGACGCCTGTCGTTTAACCTCGTGAACCTCTGCGGCTCGATTGTAGGCTGCCGTCGACCGGAGAAGCAAACGCCGCGTCGTCGGCCGGCATGTTGACGCTGCCGACGCGCCGCTCGGCCGAAACCGGCTTGACCTCCGGACCGTCGAGCATCGTGGTGGTCTCACGCGTGCCCGACGGGGGAATCGGCTGGTTCGGCTCCGTCGGTTCGATCACCGGCTCGGTCACCCCCCGATCGGTGCCGACTTCCTGCTCGATCGGACCGCGGCTGAACACGTTGGGACGCGTGAAGCCGTAGTTGATGAACATGCCGGCATCGCGTTCGCGCGCCCGTTTGCGAGCGTCGAAGTATGCCTTGTCGGCCCAGGGGCCTTCGGCCATGTAGACGCCGTTGTATTCCAGCAGCGATCCCTTGCGGTAATGCACCTGGGCGATCGCCAGGTTGTACAGCGAGAGCACGTCGTAGTAGGTGCTCTCGGCGTCGGCCAAACGCTGCTGGGCTTGCAGCAGCAGGTCGAGCGTCACGGTGCCGGTCTCGTAGGCGGCGCGCACGGCGGTGACTTCCTTCTCGGCGGCCACGCGGCGATTGAAGTTGGTCTGGCTGAGAGCGTAGAACCGGTCGAGGCTGCGAATGGCGTTGCTCAACTGGTGCGACACTTCCAGCTCCTGGTCCTGCAAGATCGAACGTTCGCGGGCCAGTTGCAACTGCTCGTTGCGCACGGCCGCCATGCCCTGGCGGAAGCCGAGAGGCATCGCGAAGTTGAAGCCGAACTGATATTCCTGGAACTGGCCGGTGTACAGGCTGCCATAGGCGCTGTTGTACGGCACAACATTGCCGAAACGATCGGCCGTCGAGAGCGTGTTGTTCATCAGGTTGGTGCCCATGCCGCGGAAGCGATACAGGGCGTCGACATTCAACTGCGGCAGCAGGAAGTTCTTGGCCGCAATCAATTGCAGCTCGTGCTGCTTGATGCGCCACTTTTGCTGGCGCAACTCCGGCGTGCGCCCCAGCGCCTCGGTCATGATCTCGTGCCATTCGAACTGCACGTGCGCGGTGGTCGGTTCGTCGGCAGGGCGGATCAGGCGACCGTCGGTCGCCGACAGGCCCATGATGTAGCGCAGTTGGTTCTCGCTGGTGTACAGGTCGCTGAGCGAGGCTTCGACCTGGCTGCGGAACTGGAAGTACTGCTGACGCGCCTGGGCTTCCTTCTCGGCCTCGCCGCCGCGAGCGCCTTCTTGGAACAGGGCGTGGATCTTACGCCAGGTGACCAGGGCGCTGTCGCGGCCGACCAGCCGAGCGTCGAGATCGCGGTAGTTGTAATACAGGCGCCAATAGGCGGCTTCGACCTCATCGACCAGGTTACGCACGCCCACTTCGACGTCGGCCAGGGCAATGTCGTGATTGATGCGCGCGATCGCCACACCGTTGTACAGGCCGGGAATCGGCTGACCGTTGGTGTTGATGTTCACCGGCCCCGCAATGCGGTTGAACTGCACGCCCGCGCCTTGCAACAACGGGTGCAGGAACTCGAATTCGATATCCGGCTGGTAGACGTTGTGGAACCGGTTCGTCGGAATGTTGTTGAGCGTGTAGTTGTTGTGATTGCGGACGAAGAGCTGGCCACCGGTCGCGGTTCGCTTGGAGAGCTGCGAGGTGTTGAGCGCCTGGTCCTGCACGAAGTCGGGCGGATAAATGCCCGGGAACACGGTGTTTTGCGGGTAATGGTTCTTGTACCAGAACATGCTGGTGGTGAATTGGGCGTCGAACTGGGACAGGGCCCCTTCGACACCAAG
>DASZPI010000070.1:0-9318 GCA_035550355.1 Pirellulales bacterium | reverse complement strand
AGTTTCGCACGCGGCGCGGATACCACGTGGCCGATGGGCTCGATCGCCGGGTCGAAGCGACAAGGCAGGCCATGGAGTTTGCGCACGCGCTGGGCGCGCCGATCGTCACGAATCACGTGGGCGCGGTGCCGGCCGACGAGGCGGCGCCCGAATGGAAGCTGCTGGCCGACGTGCTCACCGACCTGGCGCTGTACAGTCAGCGCTCGGGCACCGTGCTGTGCGCGCTCACCGGGACCGAAAGCGGCGCGTCGCTGGGCAAGCTGCTCGAGCGGCTGCCCAAAGGGTTGATCGGCGTGACGCTCGATCCGGGAAACCTGATTCTCAGCGGCTTCGAGCCGTTGGAAATTGTCGAGGCGGTGGGGACCGAAATCCGCCATGTGTACGCCGACGATGCCGCACGCGACATCGTTGGACTACGACCAGGCGTAGCGGCACGCGGGGCGACCGTGATGCTGGGGCGCGGCAGCGTCGATTATCCGGCCTTGCTCGGCGCCCTCGAAGAGCGGCAGTATCGTGGCTATCTGTCGGTCGCCAGCAGCGGCACGGTGGATGCAGCCACCGAACTTTCGTCAGCGATCAAATATCTGCGCAGCTTGTAAGATCTATTCACTCGCTTGGAAGAAAGGAATTCGCCATGAATCGCATTGCTCGAGGGTTGGCCCTGCTGCTGGTGTCGTGCGGAGCCGCTGTGGCGCAGGAAGGACCAAAGCCGGCGCCGGTTCCCGATCGGGCCACGCTCGAGAAGCAGTTCGAAGAAACTCTGTCCGGCGCGACGCTTGTCGGCACGTTCACCGTCGCCGGCCGCGAAGACAACAAGCCGCTGAAAGAAGAGAAGTACACGATCAGCAAAGTCAGCAAGGTGCGCGACGATTACTGGATGTTTCAAGCGCGCATCCAATACGGCGATCACGACGCCACGCTGCCGCTGACGCTCGAGGTGAAATGGGCCGGCGACACGCCGGTGATCACGCTCACCGACATGGCGGTGCCGGGCTTCGGCACGTTCACTTGCCGCGTGCTCATCTATCGCGACCAGTACTGCGGCACGTGGAGCGGCGGCGATCACGGCGGGACCATGTTCGGCCGCGTCGTCCGCGAGCCGAAGTAACCATTTACCCGCGGCTGCTGAGAATCGACGCCAGCGCCACGGCGGCCGTTTCGACACGCAGCAGCCGCGGGCCCAGGTCGATGGTGCGCCAACCGTGGGCCGCAGCCTCGGCGATCTCGGCATCGGTGAAGCCTCCTTCGGGGCCGACCGCCGCGGTCACCGCTCCGGCCGCAGGCGCGGAGGCGGCGATCGCTGCGCCGCCCGGATGGGCGACGAGTCGCGTGGTCGCGGCGTGCGCCGCGTGTCCGACGAGCTGCGACCATGCGCAGGCTGCTGAAATCTCCATCAGCCGATTGCGGCCGCATTGCTTCGAGGCTTCGATCACGCCGCGGCGCAGACGCTCGAGCGCGCCGGTGGTCGGATCGGCCACGCTGCGTTCGGTGCGCAGCGGAACCAGCCGGGTCACGCCGATCTCGGTCGCCTTTTCGACCAGCCAGGCCTGGCGATCGCCTTTGGGCAGCGCGACGGCGAGCGTCAGGTCGAACGGCAGCTCGCGGTCGACCGCTGCCAGGGCAATCACGGCCAACTCAACGGTGCTGCGCGCGAGACGTTCGATGCGTGCGCGAAATTCCTGGCCGCTGCCGTCGAACAGCAGCACCTCGTCGCCCGGCTTGGAGCGCATGACATGCAGCAGGTGATGGGCTTCGGGACCCGTGAGCGTGGCGTGATCATCGACGATCGGCGGCGAAACGTAGTAGCGCGATGTCATGCGACGGCTGCTAGCACGCAGGTGCGAGATGAGTTTCGATTCATGCCTTCACTTGGCCGTGCCGATTGTAGTGACTAGAGCGGTGTTGCGCGCCGGCATGCAGCGCAAAACTTTCGGCCGTGGGCGGTCCTGGAGACGACGCGATGTACGAAAAATTCTGGGGCTTTCGCGAGCCGCCGTTCGCGACCGGGTTGGCGAGCTCCGCCTGCGACACTGCTCAAGTGCACGAGGAAGCGCTGGCTCGGCTGCATTTCCTGCTCTCGGGGCATCGCCGGCTGGGCCTGCTGCTGGGCGAGTGGGGCATCGGCAAATCGCACGTGCTCGACGTGTTCGCCGGACAACTGAAGTACCGTCCCTGCCAGGTTGCCAAGTTCAGCGCCCTGGGCTGCGATGTGTGCGAGTTCCTGGCAACGCTGGCTTGCGGCCTGGGGGTGAATCCTGAAGTTCATCGCACCCAACGCGATTTGTGGACCGTGGTCGCTGACCGTCTGACCGAGTTCCAATACCAGCGCATGGCTGCGGTCGTGCTGGTCGACGATGTGGACGACGCGGTCCCTGAAGTGCTGGTGCAGTTGGCGCGGCTGGCGCAGTGGCCTGGCGCGGCCGAGACGCACCTGACGATCGTGCTTGCCGCGCGCCGCGAGCGCATGCTCAGCCTGGGACGCCGATTGCTCGAGCTGGCCGACCTGCGGATCGACCTCTGGCCGTGGACCGCCGACGCGGTGCGGCAGTACATCGAGACCGCGCTGCGCAACGCCGGCCGCAAAGAACCGGCCTTCAACGACGACGCGCTGGTGCGGCTGCACGAGCTGTCGCAGGGCATTCCGCGGCGCGTGCAGCAGTTGGCCGAGCTGGCCCTGGTGGCGGCGGCGGCTCGTAAAGCGCCGCGCGTCGATACCGCGACGCTGGACGGCGTGTTCGAAGAACTCGCCGTGCCCGAACCGGCTTAAGCCGAGGCGCCGGGACACGATCGCAGGCACGATTTGCGGTCCTCATTCGATTCTCATTAGGCTGCCGGCGACGGCAAGGCGACACTACAGGCTCGCTCGTGGGACGGGACGAGTTGGAAGCCTTTGTCGATGGCCGAAGAGCTCGCGCACATCACCGCTGCGTCCACGCTCGCCGATCTGACGAGCTGCACGTTCGAGGTTGGCCCGGCGACACCCGGACAAGTCGTGGCCGCCGAGTTCGAGCGCCGGCCCGATCTGGCGGGCGTACTGGTGATCGACCAGAACGTGCTGGTCGGCATGGTGTCGCGCGAGCGGTTCCTCGAGCATCTCAGCCGGCCGTACGGTGTCGAGCTGTTCCTGAAGCGGCCGATCCATTCGCTGCTCGATGCGGTGAGCACGCATCCGCTGGTGCTGCCGCTGGACCTGGGCATTCACGAGGCGGCGCGCGAAGCGCTGGCCCGGCCGGTCGAGCTGGTGTATGAGCCGGTCGTGGTGGCCGACGACGGCGGCTTCCGCTTGCTCAGCGTGTACGACCTGCTGATTGGCCAGTCGCACCTGTTGGGCGTGGCCAACGAGACGATCCAGCGCCAACGCGAGCTGGCCGACGCCGCCAATCAATCGAAGAGCCAGTTCCTGGCCAACATGAGCCACGAAATCCGCACGCCGATGAACGGCATTCTGGGCATGACCGAATTGGTGCTGCGGACCGAGCTGTCGTGCGAGCAACGCGAATACCTCGAGATGGTGCGCAAGTCGGCCGAGTCGCTGTTGTCGGTCATCAACGATGTGCTCGACCTGTCGAAGGTCGACGCCGGCAAGCTGAGTCTCGAGGCCATCGAGTTCAACCTCCGCGAAATGCTGGGCGACACGATGAAGCCGTTGGCCTTCCGCGCCCACAGCAAACGATTGGATCTGGTTTACGACGTGGACCCCGAGCTTCCCGATGCACTGGTGGGCGACTGCAATCGGCTGCGGCAGGTGCTCGTGAACCTGGTCGGCAACGCGATCAAGTTCACCGAGCACGGCGAGATCGTGGTGCGCGTCGCGCTCGAGGCGGCGCTCGAGGCGGCGGTGCGGCTGCGCGTCACCGTTGCCGACACCGGCATCGGCATCGATCCGCGCCGCTGCCGGTCGATCTTCGAGCCGTTCGAGCAGGCCGACGGCTCGACCACGCGCCGCTACGGCGGCACGGGGCTGGGGCTGACCATTTCGGCGCGACTGGTCGAGCTGATGCGCGGCACGATCGATGTCGAAAGCGAGCCGGGACGCGGCTCGACGTTCAGCTTCACCTGCGTGTTGGGCCTCGGCGATCTGTCGCCAGCCGCGGCACAACCGTTCGCGCCGCTCGCGGGGCGGTGCGTCTTGGTGATCGACGATAACGCGGCGTGTCGCGACATCACGCGCAGCATCGTCGCCCGCCATGGCCTGCACGTCGACACGGCGGCCGACATCGAGCACGGCATGCGGGTCATCGATGCCGCGGCCCGAGACGGATCGCCGATTGCCGTGGTGCTGATCGACGATCATTTAGAAAACGACGACGCCGTGCGGCAACTGACCGCGCGCCTGCAGCGCTCGGCGCCCAGCGCCGGGCCGCGCGTCGTGTGCTTGGCTTCGCACGGCTGGCCAGGCGCCGAGCTCGATGCGAATCGCGGTCTGGCCGACGGCGCGCTCTCGAAGCCGGTCGGCGAGCAGGAACTGCTGGGCGCGTTGGCCGCCGCGCTCGGGTTCGTCGCGCCAAATGCCTGCGCGCCGAGCGCCGACGATCCGGCGGAGGCAGCGATCGCACCGATCGACATTCTGCTGGTCGAGGACAATGCCGTGAACCAGCGGCTGGCCGTCTGCCTGCTCACGCAGCAGGGACATCGCGTCGAGGTGGTCGGCGATGGCCAAGCCGCGCTCGAAGCCTGGCGGCGGCAGCGCTACGACCTGATTCTGATGGACGTGCAGATGCCGGTGATGGACGGCTTCGAAGCGACGGCGGCAATCCGCGCGGCCGAGCAAGCGCTCGCTCGGCGGACGCCGATCATCGCCATGACCGCGCACGCCCTCGAAGGCGACCGTTGCCGCTGCACCAGCGCAGGCATGGACGGGTATGTGTCGAAGCCGATCCGCCCGGCCGAGCTGTTCGACGAGCTGCGGCGCGTGCTGGGTCGCGCCGACCGCGCAACGCCCGATGCGATCGCCGAGGGGCTCGACGAGCAGGGGGCGCGGGTCTCGTGGCCATTGGCGCTGTCGTCGGCCGGCGGCGACGAATCGATCTTGCGCGAGCTGATCGAAGTGTTCGTCGCCGAGGCGCCGGCGATGCTCGAGGCGGTGACCGAGGCGGCCCAGGCGGGCGACGCCGCGCTGCTGCACCGTGCCGCCCATACGCTCAAGGGGGCGCTCGGCTACTTCACGCGCGGCGAGGCCTACCGCCTGGCCCGGGCGATCGAGCAACGCTCGGAGAATTCCGACACGGCAATGCCGCCTGGCAACGTCGACGAACTGGCCGATGGCGTCGAATCAATCTGCCGGCAGTTGAGCGAATGGCTTGCCAATCGGCCTGGCAGCGCGGCGCGCAGCCCGATCGGGACCGGCGGCTCGCGGCGCTAATGCGATCGGAATTCCTCGAAAAGCAATACCGGGTGGTTGACCCGTTCTGCTCCCGCAGAGACGATCGACAATCCCGATCACATCGACGTCGAAGGGACCGGCTGGGAAAATGGCGGCCCGGCCAAGGAAAGGTGCCAGGGGATGAAGCTGGTGCGCAAGAAGTAAACACAGGGCAACCATGCTGCTGCGAATGATGGGTGGACGCGCCGAGCGTGCCGTGACCTTGCTCATGGCATGGATTACCGGCTTCGCGGTGTGCGACGTTGTCGGCGCGGCCAACGCGCCCACGAACGTGCGGATTGTCTTGGTCGGCGATTCGACCGTGACCGACGACGCCGGTTGGGGCAACGCGTTTGCCGCGCTGCTGAAGCCGGGCGCCGAGTGTGTGAACCTGGCGCGCGGCGGTCAGAGCTCGAAGAGCTTTTACGACGGCGGACGATGGCGCAAAGCGCTTGAACTCAAGCCCGACTACGTGCTGATCCAGTTCGGCCACAACGATCAGCCGGGCAAAGGAGCGAACCGCGAGACCGACGCTAAGACCACCTTTCGCGAGTACCTGGTCCGCTACATCGACGAGGCGCGCTCGGCGGGCGCCCAGCCGATTTTGGTGACATCGCTGGTGCGGCGGATCTTTGGTCCCGACGGCAAGTTGGTCCCCGATCTCGAACCGTATGCCGAGGCGATGCGGGCCGTTGCCGCCGACAAGCAGGTGCCGTTGGTCGATTTGCACGCGCGCAGCAAAGCCCTGGTCGAACGGCTGGGGCCGGAGAAGGTGTTGCCGCTCGGGCCGGCGCACCCCAACCGCGACGGCAAGATCGACGGCACGCATTTGTCGGCCGAAGGAGCGGCGACGTTCGCACCCCTGGTGGCTGCCGAGCTATGGAACGCCGTGCCGCAACTGCGGCCGTACCTACCCGAGCCGGCGCACTAGTATGCCCTTCGATCCGCCGCGACGCGCTCGCGTGCGGTTTCCCGAACGCGGCTTGCTGAGCCAAACCGCGGCGTAGCGCCCGTCGGCTGATCGGGCGCGCGGCGAGCGCGAATTAATCGCGCAACAAGCGGCGGAAGCAATCGAGCAGCACCTGTTCGGCCTCGGGCGTGGTGCGCGAGTTGCCGGGCTCGTAGCCTCCTTCGTCGTACGCTTTCGCGGTGCCGATGTAGCCCGGGGCCAGGTCGCCGTAGGCGGCCATGCACACGGTCGCGGCCGGGCGCATTCGCTGCGCGGCAAGCTGATACTCGACGAACAATTCGCCCGGTGTGTGGATGATCCACGCCGAGCCCAGGCGCAACGCGGTCACATCGAACGTGCGCCCTGCGGGCAGGCGGCCGCCGCTGGGCAGCTCGATCGCTTCGGCGCGATAATCGACATCGCCGGCGACAATCGAAGCTTTGACCGTCGCGAGCCAGGCGCGCTGCATGCCGTCCGCCAGGCGCTCGGCCAGCGCCATGCGATTCGTTGGGTTACCGTCGTTGTACTTGCCGGCGGTGACGTTGCCGCCAGCGCCGTTGAAGTGGATGTGCGCCACGCCAGGCAATGCCGACTCGCGCAGGCCGCGTGCCAGCCCCGGAAAGTCGCAGCTCACGCCTCCTTTGCCGTAATAGCTTTGCGGATGCGTGGCGTAATACGTGACCGAAGCGATCGGCGTGTCGCCGTCCCAAAAGCTCAGCAGTTGCAACCAAGGGTCGATCAGCCCTTCGGGCTCGGCGCGCACGTCGGCATTCTTGGTCGCGCTCCAGCGCACCGCTTTGCTCTTGCCGTCGGGGCCGATGATCCGCCGGTTCGACGCCACGCGTTCGACCTTCGCCTTGCCGATGCCCAAGTGCGTGACTGCGCGCGGCCGGTCGCGCACGGCGTCGCCGAGCGCGCGGGCGGTGGCGGCGATCGCCTGCCGCGATGCGGCCACGTCGCAAGTCGTGCCACCGCGCCCCGCGGCCGATAATCGCTCCTCGGACGAAAAATCGACTCCCGGCGCATCGTGCTGGTGCAGGCAGTGGACGTTGACCCGCTCGGTCGTCGTGCCGGCGGCCGCGGCCAGCGCCTCGCAAAAGGCCTGCTGACCGCCGTTGCGCAGGCCGATCCAATCGACCGCGCAGAGCACTACCGGCTGTTCGTCCGAAAGGATCACCAACCCACGGGCGCTCAGCGGGTCGACAAGCTCTCGGGCCACACCATAGGCGCCGAACCCCAGCGGCGCACCCAGCGGCGGAGTCACGTCGGCCTGGAAGGTTGCGATCCGCAGCGGCTCGGCGCCGGCGGCTGAACCGACGAGCGCGATCAGAAGCACGATCCCGCAGCGACGCATCATGGACCCCGCACTGCCGCGGTTTGCGTGCTCTTGGCCGCCGGCGCCACGGTGAGATAGATCGGATTCGAGCCGTACACGGTGTTGACCGAGAAGCTGATGTTCACGCCTGCCAACACGGCGATTGGCCTGCGCTCGATCGGCTTTGCATCGGCTGCCACCTCGATCACAACTTTCCCTTCCAGCACTTGGCCCTTCTCGGTCAGTTGCAGTTTGCTGGCCTTGCCGAGCGCGACGCCGGGCGGCAGTTGCGTGCCGCGCCGAGCCGCGGTGGTCGGCGCGCCGGGATAGATGTATTGAACGTCGAGGTTCACCGGCTCGGTGAAGCCTGGCTGGCGGCGCACCTTGACCGTGATTTCGCTCTTTTGGCCGGGGCGCAGGGTCAACTCGCCGGGCGTCGCGACGATCTCGGCCAAATCGAGTTGCTTGGCGACGCCGAGCACCTTAGTTTGACAGGTGCGCATGTATTGGCCGCCACCTTCGCCTTGCAGCTCGCACACCGTGCGGCCGCTGCGCTCGATCGTGATCGGCTTGCCCGCACGGTCGGTCGCTTCGGACCGCCCAACCACGTTCACCAAGGTTGCGTTCATCGGCGCATCGGCAGCAGCGGCCAGAATGATGCTGCAATCGGTCATGCCGGCGGGAATCGTCACCGGCTCTTGGGTGACGCCTTTCGGCAAACCGTCGACATGGATCGCCACGGGGCCTTCGAACCCGTTGCGACGATGCACGCGCGCAAACCACACGGTGTGCAGCCCCGGGGCGAGCATGCCCAGGTAGTATTGCCCGGTGAGCTCGAAATCAGGCGCGCCCTGCGCGGCGCGCAGGTGATAGACAAAGTCGGCGCCGCCGCGGCCGTGGGCGTCGCGCACGGCGAGCACGTAACGACCGTCGGCCGGAGCGTGAAAGTTGAACCGCGGGTCCTTGTCTTGCGGAATCTCGTCGCCGTACAGCGCGACGTCGTCGATCTCGTCGGCCGCTTTGCCCAAGGCGTCGAGCACCTTCACGCGTGCTCCCTTGGCATCGTACATCTCGAACACGGCGTCGAGCGGCAGCCCTTGGCGATGCGCGTAAAGCTCGAAGTCGTACCAGGCGTCCTTCCGCGCGTCGAAAGCGTAGTAATGTGTCTCGTCGGGCTTGGCGAACCGGCCGTTTACTCCGACCGGAAACGACAGCTTTGCTGCCGCGCCAAGCGCGTGGTTCGTCGTCGGGGCGATGATCTGCGGCTCGTCGCAGACGAGCACCGACACCGGGTTCAGCTCGCCCCGGCTGGTGGCCAGTCGCAGGTCGTGCGTGCCGAGCGCCGCATCGGCCGCAGCCAGCCAGCGAATTTTCTCCTTCGCGTTGCAGAACGGGCCGATCGGCTCGGCTTCGAGCGTCTTGCCGCGCTGGACCGCCAGCGGAAACACCGTCTCGGCAAAGGCGCGCTTCGCCACCTCGACGCAGTAGGTGAACTTGTCGTGCCCGTTGTAGCGGCAGTCGCGCACTTCGAGCACGTACGCACCGTCGGCCGGCAGCTTGACGGCGAGCAGCGAATCGCCGCCGTAGTAGTTATCGTTCTGCGCGATGATTTGCCCCGTGGGTCCGAACAGCGTGAGGATCGGGTCCATCACGTAGTCGGTGCGGACCGAGGAGATCATGTCGTGGATCTTG
>DASZPI010000069.1:0-11618 GCA_035550355.1 Pirellulales bacterium | reverse complement strand
GTCCCGGCAGCGAAATTTCGTTGCTGGACATCATCGAGGCGGTCGAAGGGCCGATTGCCCCGGTGCCGGTCGAAGGCTCGCAGGGGCCGCTGCAATGCCGGCTCAACGATGCGATGTGCGGCATCAACGAGGTCGTCTCGCGCGAGCTGGCGGCGATCAAGATCTCCGACCTGCTCGATCCGATTCCCAGCGGCGATCCGCAGGTCGTGATGAACAACTGAGCAAACCAGTGCAGATTTTTCGCACTGCCGCCCCAGCGGTCGCAAACGTCCGAAATTTGCGATACGCTCTAGGGGCATGAACGATTCAGATCTGTTGTTACGGCAGGAATTGGCCGTACGCATTGCGCGCGAAGCAGGCGATCTTACCCTGCGCTACTTTCGCACCGACGCATTCTCGGTCGAGCTGAAAGGCGACCGCACTCCGGTCACCGTTGCCGACCGCGAAGCCGAGCTGCTGCTGCGCGAGCGAATCAACGCCGCCTTGCCCGAGGACGGCATCGTGGGTGAAGAGTTCCCCGAGCGTCCCGGCACCTCGGGCTTCCGCTGGATTCTCGATCCGATCGATGGCACCAAGTCGTTCATCTCGGGCGTGCCGCTGTACGGAACCCTGGTGGGCGTCGAGCACGCCGGGCGTGGTGTGGTGGGAGTGATTCACATTCCTGGCACGGCAGAAACGATCTACGCCGCGCGCGGTCACGGCGCGTGGTACTTGTCGGCCGACGGTCACAAGCGGCAGGCGCGGGTGTCGAGCAAGCGGCGCCTGGCCGAAGGGCTGTTCTGCACCTCCGAGATCAAAACGTTTCACGAGATCGATCGCCGCGACGTCTTCGACCGCCTGCAAGGTTCGGCTTGGCTGACGCGCACCTGGGGCGATTGCTTCGGCTATCTGCTCGTGGCGACCGGACGCGCCGAGCTGATGGTCGATCCGAAGATGAACCTGTGGGACTGCGCGGCGGTGCAGCCAGTGGTCGAAGAGGCCGGCGGCTCGTTCACCGATTGGACCGGCGAACCGACCATCTATTCAGGCAACGCGATCGCCACGAACGGATTGATTCTCGACGAAGTGCTCGCCCTGGTCCGGGCCGATGAAAAAGCGGAAAGCGGAAAACGAAAAGCCGGTTTCTAGCCGCTCGTCACTTTGCCTTTTCCGCCTTCGCTTTGCTGGTTTCGGCTTTCCCCAGCGCCTCGCCCACGGGGTCGTCGGTCCAAATGCCGTCGAGCATCAGGTTTGCCAGCCGTGGCCCCTGGGGCGTCATCGTCACCCAGGTCACGTGGTCGAACGAACCTTCGGCCGGTCCCAGCAGCTTGCTGGCCCCGCCGGTCGTGGCCAGCGCGTAGTACGTGTGTGGTCCCATCTTGTTAACCACATAACGGTGATGATGCCCGGCAAACACCGTGCGCGGCCGATCGCCGAGCAGCCGTTCCATCGAGTCCCAGTTGGTCAACGGGCCGTACTGCCACATCGGCTTGTGGATGAACAGGATCGTCCAGCGCACTTTGTCATTCTCGCTGAGCACTTGCTTGGCCCAGGCAAGCTGTTCGTCGCTCATCCGCCCCGGCTTCTTTCCCGCAATCGTGTAGCTGGGCGGGTCTTCGCTGTTGAGCATCATGAACAGCACGTTGTGATAGACGAAATGGTAGTAGCTGCGGCCGAAACGCTGCTTCCAGTCGGAAATCATCGAGTCGGCGGGGATGTCGTGGTTTCCCGGCACGTAGAAGAACGGCATCTCGAGACGATGGACAGAATCGTCGAACTCTTGCCATTGGCTTTCCAGTTCGGGGCCCGGCTTCGATTTGCCTTCGATCAAATCGCCGACCGACATCACGAACTCGGGCTGCAACAGATTCAGCTTGCCCACGGCACTTTCGAAGATCCCCGGGCGATGCCCGCCGGTGCGATCTGAAACGATCGCAAATTGAAAATTGTTGGGCTGATTGGCGAGGTTCAGGTTCGTCCAGGGGTTCTTCGCATCGAGTTGGATTGCCAGTTCGGGCGGCACTACCGTGGCGGGGCGCGAAAAGGCGATCGCGCCTCCCAGCAGGGTCAATGTAAACGCGACGGCAGCGCGACGGCGGTTCCGGACAGATTTCACAACGGCTCCTTATCGTCCAATGCAGTACAAGTTCTCGTAGGTCCGAATGAAAATCTGCCCATCGGAGATCGCTGGAGTGGCGTTGGTGTGTTCGCCCAGCTCGTTGCGAGCGAGCAAATCGAACTTTTGCGGGTTCGGACGAAACACCAGCGTAGTTCCTTCTTGATTGGTCACGTACATGCGATCCTCGGCCAGGAGGATCGAGCCCCAGTGGTTGCCCCCCGACTCGCGCGTGGTCCACACATCTTCGCCGGTGCGGGCCACCAGGCAGCGGATCGTTTCGGGACCTGCATCGGGCACATAGAGATAATCGCCAACAATCACGCCGCTGCCAATGCTCTGCGGAATCCGCTCTTTGCGCCACAGTACGTTGGTGGCCGTGACGTCGCCGCTGGCCGGATGCTCGGCGCTGCCGCCCAGTTTCACGGCCATGCCAGCGCCGTTGTAGCCACCAAGAATCACGCAGAACCCGTCGCCCAACACGGGCGACGAGTACGCGAGGTCCCCCTTTTTGCTGCGCAGCCCTTGGCAGTACCAAATGATCCGTCCGTCGGCGGGATCGTAGGCCACGAGGCGCGTCGGATGAGCACAGAGGATTTGGTCGCGGCCATCGATCTTCACCACCATCGGCGTGCTCCAGGTGCCCATCGGTGCGCCGTCGGGGCGCTTGTCGCCGTCGCCGTCGATCGGCTCCTCGGTGCGCCACAGTTCGCTGCCGCTGTTCAGGTCGAACGCAGCGACGAACGTGCGCTTGCCCGGTGCGCAATTCTGGATCACCCGGTCGCCAGCAATGATCGGCGAGGCGGCATAGCCCCATTGATGCCGAAACTCGCCGAGGTCGACCTTCCACTGTTCGTTGCCGTCCAGATCGTAGCAGAACAGCCCTGCCGAGCCGTGCCAGACGACGATCCGCTTGCCGTCGCTGGCCGGCGTGGTCGCGCCGTGCGGATTGGTGCGGTGCGTGGGCATGATTTTGTCGAAGGCCACGGTCCGCGCCCACTGCTGCCGGCCGCTGGCGCGATCGAAGCAGTACAGCTCGCGCTTTTGCCCCTCGTCGCGAGCGCCGACGACGAACACCCGCTGGCCGATGACGATCGGGCTGCCGTTGCCGGGTCCTGGGAGCTTCGCCCGCCAGACGATGTTCTTGTCCTTGCCCCATTCGAGCGGAACGTTGGTCTCGCTCGACATGCCGTCGTTGTGCGGCCCCCGGAACATGGGCCAATCGGCGCCCATGAGCAGGGCGGCAATCAACACGAAGCACCACGACCCAAGCGGCGTGCGATGCATGGCGATCTCCAGGCGGGTTGATGGCGGAGCCTACAACGTAAACCGCCCGCAGGTTGCCGGCAACCATCGGAGCCGCATCCAGGGGAGGCGCAACGTGCCGTCGGTGGCACGTGGCCTGCCCAGCAGGGCCACGCCGGCGCGTTGCCCCCGCGATCCAGCGACGGGCCGCGGCACGTTACCGCATGGCGGTCGCGTCGCGGGCAAAGTCGGCCATGCCGTCGTGGTCGTAGAAGTGCTTGCCGATCTCGTCGGCCAGCACGCCGATGTACTGACGACGGAATTCGTCGTCGGGCTTTTCGGAGGTCGGAATGCCTGAGTTCGGCGGATAGACGACCTGCGGCAGCGAGCGCTGATACAAAATCTTGCCCTCGTCGCGCATGTCGTACACGGCCAGCGCCACCTTGGCGCGCCCCTGGTACAGGGTCATCCCCTGGTACAGGCCGAAGTCGCGCAGATCGAGGCCGAGCACCACGTCGGCATTGAGCGCCTCGCCGATCTCGGTGTACTCGCTCCAGTTGTGCTCGTCGCTCCACTCGGCAACCAATTCCGGGTCGACAATCTTGATGCCGCGGATGTTCTGCTTCAGCAACATGCCGACCTGCCGCGCGAGATCCTCGCTGGCATTGCCCGCCGAGTATTCGAGCTGCGCCAGCGGCCGGCAGACCACGGCAACCTTCTTGTTCTTCAGCCCTGGGAATTCGGCGCTGACCGTTTGTCCGCGAATGATGTACGCCGCAGCGGCCAAGGCGTTGACGCAGCCGGTTTGCAGAGCCAGCAGGCCGCTGCTGGCAACCAGCGCCACGGCGATGCCGGCCAGGCGCAAGTTTCGATTGGGTACGCGAGCCCCGGTACGATTGCAGCGATCCATCGCCGATTGTTCCTTATCCAAGGTCGCCTTCATGGCGACGCGATTCGCACCAGCCAATCAACCATCGTCGTCGCCAGCCACGCGCCGGCAGCCGCGACGACGAACCAAGCCTTCGGGCGTCCGACGACCCAGGCTCCGCGTGCTGCCGAGGCCAACAACCAAGACGCCGCAAGCAAAGCCGCCACGCCCAGCAATGCACCACCGACATTCGCCGCCAGTGCCGCGGCGACGCTGCCGTGGGCCAGCCAGGTCCACGACGTCGTCATGCCGCACGCCGGGCATCGTACGCCAAACCACCGCAGCGAAGCACACTCCGGCAGGCCAAGCTGCCGATGCGTGCCGTAACCTTGGGGACTTGGCTCGAGCCATGCCGCCGTGGCAATCATTAGCACCAGCACGACGCCCGTGACGAGCACAAGGCAGCGCTGTGGCCTCGACAGCCGGCCGGCAAGGGACGAGCGATCTTCGATCACCGGAAGGGACTAACGCAAAGGAAGGGGCGGCACGATAACGATGGGCCGACGATCGAGCAAGGTCAATCCGTGCGCCGTCCGCATGAGCGCCGCACGCCAGGCGGCGGCGCTCAGTCTTTCACGACCGGCGCGTCGCGTGGAGCTAGCTTCTCGGCCTCGGCCCAATCGAGGCGCAGCCGGCGAATGGCGGTCGCTCGGCCGGTGGTTTCGTCCACCTCGATCACCGCCCCGGCCAACCGCACGTCCTCGGTCGCGACATCGAACTGGCAAGGGATGAAGCTGCGGGTGGTAAGCATCACCCGATCGATCTGCCGGCCCAAAATGCTCTCGTACGGCCCGGTCATGCCGACGTCGCACTGGAACGCTGTGCCGCCGGGCAGCACCGTTTCGTCGGCGGTCGGCACGTGGGTGTGCGTGCCGAGCACCGCCGACACACGACCGTCGAGGTATCGGCCCAGCAGCTGCTTGTCGCTGGTCGCCTCGGCATGCACATCGACGACGATCACGCGCACGTCGGCGGGCACTTGCTTCAACACGCGATCGACGGCGTCGAACGGACAATCGACCGGCTTCATGAACACTCGACCCATCAGGCTGACCACGGCCACGCGCGTGCCGTTGCGCGCCGTGACGATGGCTAGTTCGCGTCCGGGAGCCTTGGCCGGGTAGTTGGCCGGCTTGACGATGTTGGGCTCGGACTCGAGGGTGGGCAGAATTTCGCGGCGGCGATAGATGTGGTCGCCCAGCGTGATGCAATCGGCGCCGGCGGCGATCAGCTCGCGGTGAATCTCGGGGGTGATCCCCGAGCCGGCCGCGGAGTTCTCGCCGTTGACGACCACCAAGTCGAGCCGCTCGCGCTCCACGAGCGCCGGCAAAGCACGGACGATGATCCTTCGCCCGGGCTTGCCGACCACGTCGCCGATGAGCAGGATTCGCATGGTTCGTTGCCGAATAGGTCTGCTGCTGAGCGCTGCTACAGCTGGTTAGCGGGCAACTTCCGTGTGGCGGGTTTCGCGCAGCACCGTCACTTTGATCTCACCTGGATACGTTAACTGCGCTTCAAACGCGCGGGCAATATCGTGGCAAATTTTCGCGGCCGACGCATCGCTGGTGTCTTTGGCGCTGGCGATCACGCGCAGCTCGCGGCCTGCCTGGATGGCGAATGCCTGCTCGACTCCGGCGAACCCGCCAGCGATGGCTTCGAGTTCCTCCATGCGCTTGATATAGCGTTCGAGCGATTCACGCCGTGCCCCCGGACGCGAGGCGCTGCACGCATCGGCCGCTGCCACCAGCACGGTATACGGGTTGGCAATGGTGATATCGTCGTGATGGCCCAGCGCGGCGTGCACCACTTCTGGCTTTTCGCCGTAGCGCTTCAGCAGGTCGGCGCCGATTTTGGGATGGCCCCCTTCTTGATCGTGGTCGGCCGCTTTGCCGATATCGTGCAGCAGCCCGCAGCGCCGGGCCAGCCGGCCGTCCATGCCCAGTTCCTCGGCCATCATGCCGGTCAGGAACGCCACTTCAATCGAGTGCCGCAGCACGTTCTGGCTGTAACTCGTGCGGAACCGCAGCCGCCCGAGCAGGTGGATGATCTTTTCGTGCAAGTTGCCCACGTCGGCTTCCTCGGCCGCTTCTTGGCCCAGCTTGTCGAGATGGGCTTCGAGCTCGGTCTGCGTTTGCCCGACAACTTCCTCGATGCGTGCCGGATGGATGCGTCCGTCGGCAATCAGCTTGCCCAACGACAGCCGCGCCACTTCGCGGCGCACCGGGTCGAAACCGCTCACGATCACCACGCCCGGCGTATCGTCGATGATCACGTCGACGCCGGTCGCCTTTTCGAACGCACGGATGTTGCGTCCTTCGCGGCCGATGATGCGTCCCTTCATGTCGTCGTTCGGGATATCGACCGTGCTGGTGGTGCTTTCGGCGGTGTGGGCCGAGGCGTACCGCTGCACGGCGGTGATGATGATCTCGCGCGATTTCTCTTCGGCGATCTCGTTCATCTTGCGCTCGTGCTTGAGAATGATCTTGCCCGCTTCCTCCTTCAGCTCCTGGTCGAGCTGTTCGAGCAGGCGGCGCGTCGCCTCTTCGCGCCCCATGCCGCTGATGCGATGCAGCGATTCACGCTGGGTTTCGAGCAGCTTGGCCAGTTCTTCGTTGCGGCGGTTGGCTTCGTCGATCTTTTCGGTGAGTTTGCGCTGGGTGGCTTCGACCATCCGCTCGCGCTTCATGAGTTGTTCGTGCTGTTGCTCTTGGGCGTCTTGGCGTTTGTCGAGCAGGCGGTCGCGTTCGTGCAATTCTTGCCGTGTCTTGGCGAGTTCCTTTTCGCCTTCGGCGCGGGTTTGAATCGCCATCTCTTTCATTTCGAGCTCGGCCTCTTTGCGCCGCGTCTCGATGTCGCGCTCGGCGCGCGAGATCAGTTCCTTGGCTTTCTTCTCGGCGTCGGTGCCGCGCAGGTAGTCGAGTGCTTTGACCAGCACAAACGTCAGAACGGCCGCCAGGGCGGCGGCAATCAATGCTGCAATCACAGGGTTCACAGGTGTCTCTCCGCGCTGTCGCTATGGGGGTCGTCATCGCGCGGCGGGCGCCGTGTCGTGAGCGCTCGGCAAACCGGACAGATCATCGAGCCCACAGGCTCGGTTGCGGCAGAGTGCGCGCGAGCGATCGGTGCTTATCCCGTTTCCACCTCGCCGTGGCTGGCCGAGGCGCGCGACCGCGTTAGCTTTGCTTGCCGGGGGCCGGCACGGCGTCGGACATTTCCGAGACGCCGGGCGGCAAACCTACGGCAGCACACGTGCGCACGGCGCACGTCGATCGCCCGGCAACATGAGCCGGGCGCGGTCGCATGGCGACCGTTTCAAGCATCGGCAGCGGAGTCGTCCAGTCGTAAGCGGCTTGCTGGCATGGGGCCACGCCCGGGTCCGCCGGATTCGAGTCCGGACGCCGAGTGCGCACCACTTCTGCCTGCGGGGTCGGACGGACAAGTGCTCCGAGCAATTGATGTAGCAGGATGACCAACAAATGCATCGTTCGCTACCTGACCGTGGCCGGAGGAGACTGGCTTGGGATAAGCTGAATCGTTCGCAACGCTTTGCACGCGGTTCTAGAGGCCGACGACCGTCGCGCGCAGATTCGAGTTCAAGCAGAAGCGTCGAACCAGCCGACCTTCTGCCGACACGTCGCGCACCCAACAGCCGCCTGCCAATAGAACGACCTGTCCGGCGGCCGGAGCGCCCCGTCGTAGGGCCGACCGCGGACTTCAATCACGATCTTCTAAAACGCCGTCTCTGCCATAAGAATGACCTTGCGGCCTGAGATCGACGTCTCGCTCGCGAATCGAACCAAACCCGGCCGAGCCGATTCGTTCAAATCGGCCAGCCGCTACGGCTGCGATTGCGAGTCCTATGATCCTAACAGAGTCGTTCCCGAGTTCAAACGAATTCCACAAGACCGTAATCTGCCATGCGCGAATTGAGCAGTTTAGCGTGCCGACTTGCCCACGCTTGGCCGATCGAGCGTTGGTCCGACCGAAAGGTTCTGCTGGCCGTTTCCGGGGGGGCTGATAGCGTCGCCCTATTGCGGGCGCTCATCGAGCTGCGGCCCGCCGGTGCCAGCGGACGCCTTATCGTCGGACATGTCAACCACGGCTTGCGGGGCGCCGAATCGGACGCCGACGCGCAGTTTGTCGGCAAACTGGCCGCGCAGTTGCAGGTCGAAGCTCGCGTGCGCCGCGTCGAGCCGGTTCCAGCCGCGTCCGACCAAGGCGACGGACTCGAAGCGGCTGCCCGATCGGCGCGCTATGCGCTGCTGCGCGACGAGGCCGAAGCGGTCGGAGCACGTTACGTGGTCACCGCGCATACGGCCGACGACCAGGCCGAGACAATCTTGCACCGAGTGCTGCGCGGCACGGGGCTCGACGGGCTACGCGGCATGCGCCGCGCCCGGCCGCTGAGCGATGCCGTCACGCTGGTTCGGCCGCTGTTGGAATTTCGCCGCGCCGAGTTGCGCGACTACCTGGCTGCGCTGGGCCAAGGCTTTCGCGAGGACACGTCGAACACCGACCGCCGCTTCACGCGCAACCGTTTGCGACATGACCTGCTGCCGATGGCGGCCCGCGATTTTAATCCCGAAGCGACCGAAGCCCTGCTGCGACTTGGCCGATTGGCGGGCGATGCGCAAGACGCGATCGCCGAGATTGTGGACCGCGAGTTGATGCCGGCCATCACGTTCGAAGCCGACGGCTCGCTGGCGATCGACGGCAGCGCGCTCGCTCGCTGGCCAGTGCATTTGCGTCGCGAGGCACTCAAACGCGCCTGGCAACAGCGGGGCTGGCCCATGCAAGCCATGGGCTACGACGCGTGGCAACGCCTTGCCGAGCTGGTGGGCTCCGACCTGCAGAAGTCGATCACGCTGCCGACGTGCATTCGCGCTGCGCGCGCAGATGGCCGGATTCGACTGTCGCGGGTGATGGTTGGCGGCGCGCTCGCTGTGCCGATGAGCGACGGTTTCCCAGGCTGACGGTCACGGCAACAGCACGGCAGTCATTGCGCGTTCGATCGCAAACAGCAGGCGATCGAGTTCCTCGAGCGAAATGGATAAGGGGGGCATGACCACGATCGTATCGCCCAACGGTCGGATCAGCACACCTTCGCTTCGCGCGGCCAGGCAAACGCGCCAGCCGCGGCGCTCGCTTGCAGCAAACGGTTCGCCCGTGGCTTGATCGCGCACCAGTTCGATGCCCGCTGCCAGACCGCATTGGCGAACATCGCCGATGTGCCGATGCGCCGCGAGGCGAGCAAGATGCTCGCCAAGCCGCGCGATCTTGGGTCGTAATTTCCAGAGCGTTCGTTCCTCGTCGAAGATCTCGAGCGACGCCACCGCGGCGGCCGCGGCCAACGGATTGCCGCCGTATGTGTGACCGTGGAAGAACTGCCGGTTGTCGGCCGCGACGCCCAGGAACGCC
This sequence comes from Pirellulales bacterium, assembly GCA_035550355.1. Taxonomy (GTDB): domain Bacteria; phylum Planctomycetota; class Planctomycetia; order Pirellulales; family PNKZ01; genus DATAXP01. Next base: position 1,932 of record DASZPI010000069.1, on the reverse strand, counting down.
TGGTAGATCTCCGGCGTGGTCAGAGTCGCGGCCATGGGCAGGTAGCCGCCCGTGAGTCCTTTGGCCAGGCAAAGAAAATCGGGCGTCACCTGCTCTTGCTCGCAAGCGAACAAGGTGCCGGTGCGGCCAAACCCAACCGCCACCTCGTCGGCGACGAGCAATACGTCGTACCTTCGGGCCAGCGTTGCCAGCCCGCGCAGGTAACCCGGTGGATGGGCGATCATCCCCGCGGCGCATTGCATTAGCGGCTCGACAACGATCGCCGCCAACCGCTCGTGCTCGGCGGCGAGCAGTCGTTCGGCCTCAGCCAGGTAGTGCGCACACGCGGCGTCGGCCGATACTCCCGGCGGACGACGGTACACGTTCGGCGACGGCAGCCGCACCACGTCGAACAGCAGCGGCGCGAACATGGCGTGGAACCGCTGGACGCCCCCCACGCTGACGCTGCCCAACGTGTCGCCGTGATACGCGTCGCCCAGCGCGGCAAAGGCTGTTTTTGTCGGCCGCGGATCGCGCCGTTGCCGCCAGTATTGGAATGCCATTTTGAGCGCGACTTCGATCGCCGTGGCGCCATCGTCGGAGAAGAACACCTGCTCCAGTCCGCGCGGCGCCAGCTCGATCAGCCGCTTGGCCAGCCGCACGGTGGTCGGGTTCGACGCCCCCAGCGCCGTCGTGTGGGCGACCCGATCAAGCTGATCGCGGATCGCGGTGTCGATCCGCGGATGGCGATGGCCATGCACGTTGCACCACAGGCTGGCGGTGCCATCAAGGTATTCGCGCCCGTCGATGTCGACCAGCGTGCAGCCGTGCGCACGCTCGATGAGCAGTGGCTCGTACTCGGCCATCTGCGTGAACGGATGCCAAACGTGCGACCGATCCCACTGACGCAGCGTCTCGCGATCCGCTTTCGTGCCGCTCATTCCCAGGTCACGGTCACGCGCGTGCCGCGGCGAATGCCGAGCATCTCGGCAGCACTCGAGCCGACAATCGCCAGCTCCAGAAAGCCCGACGAGCCGACCAGGGCCATCAGCGTCATTTCGGGCTGATCGCCGTAGGTCTTAAACAGCCCGATCGTCTCGTGCTCGTCGCATTCGACGCGCAGCCGCTCGTCGGTCGGCGCTTCGGCCAAGGCGGCGCCTTCGATATCGGTAATCAGGTTGCCGAACGAGTCGATCGTCCGCACCGTGCCGCTGAGCTTGCCTGGCAAAACTTCCACCTCGGGCCAATCGGGAACGATGAACGATTCGCACGGCCGACCGAGTTCGGCCGAGTCGAGTCCTAACGAGAGACGTGCAGCCACCGGCGCCATAATGTCGCGACCATGAAAGGTGCGCGAAACCGTGGGCAGCCAAAACTCCGGCCGCTCGACGACGATGATTGTAGACGGCGGCTTGCCACGAGCCAAGCGCGCCAAGAGCCCGTTGTTCGGGCAAACGTACCGCTGCTCGCCGATCTGGGCATAAATGATTTGCCGTTTGGTTCCCACGCCCGGATCGACGACGGCGACGTGGATCGTACCCGGAGGAAACCAAGGCGTGGTCTCGGCCAGGGTCCAGGCGCCGGTTTCAATGTCCTGCGGAGGAATGGCGTGCGATAAATCGACGATCGTGACCTGCGGATTGATACCCAGGATCACCGCCTTGAGCGCCGCCACGTACGGGCTGCCGACGCCGAAATCGGTCGTTAGGGTAATGATTGCCGTCATACGTTCGCCGAGAACCACCACCGATGCACACAGGTCAACGCCGGTATCAAAGGATACGGCGCAATCGCGAGCATCTTATCCGTGTTTGCTTGTGTGCATCGGTGCTTTCTCTGTTTACTGCGCCACGTTGTCGGCGACGGTCGAGTCGGTCAGGCGGTCGTGGTCGCTCGTGACCTCGCAGAGCACGTTGCCGACGAACGCGACTCGGCGGCTGGAATCGCCTTCAA
>DASZPI010000068.1:0-3902 GCA_035550355.1 Pirellulales bacterium | reverse complement strand
GATCCGGCAGCGTATGATGGGGCTGCCAAAAAACTTGCCGCGATGTTCCAGAAAAACTTCGGCAAGTACTCGTCGGGAGCCAGTGCCGAACTGCTCTCGGCGGGCCCCCGCATCGCCTAATCGCCACCCCCGCCGCCGTTTCACGAAGGTCATTATGCAGCCCCGCTCCCGTCGTCGTTTCATTCAAGACAGTGCCGCGATTGCCGCGGGCGTCGGGGTCGTGTCCCAGGCGAGCTCGTCGCCGGCGGCAACCGTCGCAGCCCAGCCGTTCCAAAGCAGTTGGCAGCACACCTGCGATCGCGTTTGGTTAGGCGAGGCCTACTGGGCGAACCCACTGCAAGATTGGCGCGTGGCCGGTGGGCGGGTCGAGTGCGCCAACGCTGCGCTCGACCGGAATGTGCAGTTGCTGACGAGGACGCTGGCCGCCCGCGACGGCGAGTTTTCGATGAGCGTCCGCCTCGGCAGCATCGACCAGCGCGCCGGCTCGGCGGGGTTCCGCATCGGCATCCGCGGTCCGCTCGACGATTGGCGCAATGCGCTGATCTACGGCACAGGGCTCGACTGCGGCATCACGGCGCGCGGCGGGTTGTTCATCGGCAAAGCCGACGAGGCGGCGCCCGGTGCCGTCTCGTTCGAAGGCGGAGACGGCGTCGAACTGCGCCTCAGCGCGAAATCGCAAGCCGCCGGACACACGCTCACGCTCACCGCTTGCGATTTCGCGGGTAAGGAACTCGGCCGCGTTACGCGCGCTGGCCTAGCAAGCGACGCGCTGGTGGGTGGCATCGCCCTGTGCGCGAATTTTGGAAAACCGATCAAGCCTCGCGACCGAAAGAATCCCAACGTTAAGACGCTGGGCGCCGGCCGCTGGTGGTTTACCGACTGGAAGCTTGAGGGCACGAAAGTCGACGCGCACGACGAACGCTCGTTCGGACCCATTTTGTTCAACCAGTACACGCTCTCCGGGGGCGTGCTGAAGATGACCGCCCAGATGGCGCCGATCGGCCCACGCGATCCGCAGGCGGTGCGTCTCGAAACCAGGTCGGCCGATGCCTCCGAGTGGTCGACCGTGGCCGAAGCGCCGATCGACCCGGCTTCGCGGACCGCGACGTTCCGCATTCCCGCCTGGAACGACGGTCGCGATACGCCGTATCGGCTGGCCTACGGCAACGACCATTCCGCCTATTGGGAAGGCACCGTGCGACGCGATCCGGTCGATCGCGATGAGCTCGTCGTGGGCGACGTGTCGTGCAACACGCATTTGGCGTTTCCCAATGCGCCGTTCGTGGCGAATATGGCGCGGCTGAACCCCGACCTGCTGGCGTTCGTCGGCGATCAGTTCTACGAAAGCAGCGGCGGCTACGGTATCGTCCGCAACGACACCGACCAGGCGGTGCTCGATTACTTGCGCAAGTGGTATCTGCACGGCTGGACATGGCGGGAGCTGACGCGCGATCGGCCCAGCGTGTCGCTACCCGACGATCACGACGTGTACCAGGGCAACATCTGGGGCGAGGCCGGCGAGCCGCGGCATGGCACCGTGGAGATGGGGGGCTACGACATGCCCGCCTCGTGGGTCAACGTGGTCTATCGCACGCAATGCAGCCACCATCCCGACGCCTACGACCCGACGCCGATGCACCAGGGAATCGCGGCCTGGTACGGTCCGATGACCTACGGCCGGATCAGCTTCGCGGTGATCGAGGACCGAATGTTCAAGTCGGGGCCCGAAGGCAAGGTGCCGCATCCCGGCAGCAAGCGCGGCGATCACGTGACCGATCCGAACTTCGACCCCAAAACGGCCGACTTGCCTGGACTGCACCTGCTGGGCGATCGGCAGCTCGAGTTTCTGCGCGCCTGGGCGGCCGATTGGCGCGGCGCCGACATGAAGGCGGTCGTTTCGCAAACGATCTTCAACGCGATGGCCACCACGCATGGCGGGGGTCGCGAACGCCTCGTGGCCGACTACGACGCCAATGGCTGGCCGCAAACGCCGCGCAACCACGCGCTGCGCGAAATGCGCAAAGCGTTTGCCGTGCATATTGCCGGCGATCAACATTTGCCCGCCGTGATCCACTACGGTGTCGACGAGCATCGCGATGCGGGGGTCGCGTTCGCCGGGCCGGCGGTGAACGTCGGCTATCCGCGCTGGTGGGAGCCTGCGGAGCCGGGCAAGAACCGCCAGCCCGGCGCGCCGGAAATCACCGGCGATTTTCTCGATCACTTCGGCAACCCGATGACGGTGCTCGCCGTGGCCAACGGGGCGATCAAGCCGCGCACCGAGTTGATGGAGATGCTCACGGACCGTGCCTCGGGTCTTGGCATCGTGCGGTTCGACAAGCGCCGCGGCACGGTGACCTTTGAGTGCTGGCCGCTGCTGGTCGACGTGACGAGCCCGGGCACGCAGTTCGCCGGCTGGCCGGTGACGGTGAATCTGATCGACAACTACGGCCGCCGCGCCGTGGGCCGGCTGCCGACGCTCGAGGTGCGGGGCATCGATCGCCCGGTGGTGCAGGTCGTTCGGCAAGAAGATGGCGAGATCGAATACACCCTGCGCTGCGCCTCGGCGAGCTTTCAGCCGATGGTCTTTGCCGAGGGCAAATACACGGTGCGCGTGATGGACCCCGACGGAGGACGCGTGCGCGAAATCCGCGACTTGGTGGCGAACGCCGAGAATCCCGAGCGCGTGCAGGTGGAGATCCTTTAGCCCCCGGCGACTCGCCAGGGGCTAACGCTCAGTCACTCAAGTGCCGCGACGACATCGTCGGGGCTGACGTCGGCGACGATCTCGACATGCCCGAGGCGCGCCGGCAGCACAAAGCGCAGCCGGCCGTGCTCGACTTTCTTGTCGTGCTGCATGGCGGCGACCAGCTCGTCGTGGTCGAGCGCATCAGGAACGCGCAGCGGCAAGCCGACGTCGCTTAGTAACCGGTTCTGCCGCTCAACAAACGCCCGATCGACGCGCTTCAGGCGCTCGGCCAAGCGTGCGGCGCAGGCCATGCCGATCGCCACCGCCTCGCCGTGCAGCAGCTCGCCGTAGCCGGCAACCGCCTCGATGGCGTGCGCAAAGGTGTGGCCATAGTTCAGCATGGCGCGGCGGCCCGAGGTTTCGCGTTCGTCTTCGACGACGACCTGCGCCTTCAACTCACACGAACGAGCCACGACGTGCGCCAACACGTCGGCGTCGCGCGCCGATATCAGCGCACGGTGCGTTTCGAGGTATTCGAAGAACTCGGCATCGAGAATCACGCCGTACTTGATCACCTCGGCCAAGCCCGCGCGGTATTCACGATCGGGCAGCGTCGCGAGCACGTCGGTATCGATGAGCACGCCGCGCGGCTGCCAGAACGCGCCCACCATGTTCTTGGCGCCTGGCAAGTTGATGCCGACCTTGCCGCCGACCGAGCTATCGACCTGCGCCAACAGCGTGGTCGGCACCTGGAAAAAATCCAGGCCCCGGGCATAGGTCGCAGCGACGAACCCTGCCAGGTCGCCCACCACCCCTCCGCCGACCGCCACGACCACCGAGCGACGGTCGGCCTCGAGCTCGAGCATCTGCTCCCACAACCGCTCGGCTATCTCGACCGATTTTGTCTCCTCGCCCGGCTCGACCACGATCACGTCCACCGTGAGGTCCGCCTGGTCGAGCCGCTCGGCGACCACTGTGGCATGCGTGTCTTCGACGTTGCCATCGGTGATGACGACCGCGTGCGTGACGGGTCGACGCGCCGTGAGCAGCCGCGCAATGTCGGCAAGGATACCCGAGCCGATCTCGATGCTGTAGCTGCGCTCGCCGAGCGCGACAGCGACGGTTCGCCGGTCGCGGGAGGTCACTGCAGGCGTTCCAGGTCGGCGCGATCGACGGTGATCTCGCGACAGAAGCCGGTGTGCAGGCGCACGTAGTC
>DASZPI010000067.1:0-10800 GCA_035550355.1 Pirellulales bacterium | reverse complement strand
GCGATTGGCTGTTCGACCGCGATCGCCGCTGGAGCCTGCTCGGCAGGCGCTTCGATGCTCGGCTCGATGGTCTCGGGTTCGCCGCCGAGCGATCGCTCGGCCGCCAATGCCGCGGCAAGCTCGGGCCATGCCGAGCCGTTGTTCGTGTCGACGGCGAGTTGTGGATCGTAATGCGGCTCGGCGTGATAGGGACGCGCCATCTCCGGATCGTCGAAATCGCCGCCGGCGAAGGTGGCGCCCTCGGCCGAGCTCAACGATTCGAACCATGCCTCGCCGGGCGACTCGACCGCGGCGGCGGTTGACGACTGGGACGCCGCTTCGAACGCACGGTTCGCCTGCATTGCCATCGACTGCGGCTCGGCGGTCGCAGTGACCGGCGCAACGGGCTGCGACTCCGCTTGCGATTCGTTCGGCGGCGCCCCGAGCGAGCCGGCGTCGATGGCAACCGATCCGACAACCACATGTTCGCCCGCGGGTTCGACCGACTCGATCTCGACGGCCGCCACGGGCTCGGGCTCGACCGGCATTGCTAGCGGCGGCTCGGTCGTGCAGCTCTCGGCGACCTCGCTGAACGGGAAGATCGCGGCACAGCGCGGACAACGCAACTGGCGCGATGGCTCGTCAGTCGCGGTGATAGCAATGATGCCAATGCATCGCGGGCATAACGCAATTTGGGCCATGAAACTCGGCGCCCATCGCGGGTCGCCTCGATCGAGGTCGGCAAGCCATCCGGCCCCATCAGCCGGCTATTGGCTAGTGTAACACCCCGATTCGACCAAGGGTGACCGAACAGCTTGCACAACCGGAAAAATCACAAGTTGTACAACGGACCGAACTTGCCCCATAGGTGCCGCATCAGCGGTGCATGGTCGAGCGGCCGCCCGGTGACGCGCTTGACCAATTCTGCCGCCGTGAATCGCTGGCCTTGGCTGTGGATCTTCGTGCGCAGCCAATCGAGCAACGGCCGGTATTCGCCGGCGGCGAATTGTTCATCCAGCGGGCCGACGTCGTCGGCGGCCTGTTCGAAGAACTGCGACGCGTACAGGTTTCCCAGCGAGTAGGTGGCGAAATAGCCAATCAGCCCGGCACTCCAGTGAATGTCTTGCAGCACGCCGTCGGCGTCGTTGGGCGGCGTGATGCCCAGGGCCACATGGTATTTTTCGTTCCAGGCCGCGGGCAGATCGTCGATCGGCAAGTCGCCGTTGATCAGCGCCTGTTCGAGCTCGAAGCGTACGAGAATATGCAAGTTGTAGGTCGCCTCGTCGGCTTCGACACGAATCGGCGACGGACGCACATCGTTGATCGCGAAGTGGAAGCGTTCGAGGCCGACGTCGAACAGCGCCTCGGGAAATGCGGTGCAGGCCAGGGGATAGTGGTGCTGCCAAAAAGCCTCGCTGCGGCCGACCAGGTTTTCCCACATTCGCGATTGCGACTCGTGGATGCCTAGCGAAATTGCCTCGCCGGCTGGCAGTCCGTACTGTTCGGCCGGCAGCCCCTGCTCGTACAGGCCGTGGCCCGCTTCGTGCAAAATGCCGAAAAAGCCGCTGTTGAAGTACCGTTCATCGTAGCGCGTGGTCAGGCGCACGTCGAACGGTCCCATGGTCGAGCAGAAGGGATGAGCCGTGACGTCGAGCCGGCCGCTGGCGAAATCGAAGCCGATGCGCGTTGCGGCATCGCGGCCGAACGAATGTTGTACATCGATCGGGTACTTGCGTTCGAGCACCGTGACATCGGGACGCCGCGTGCTGTCGGCAATCGCGCGCACCAGGGGCACGAGCTGCTCGCGCAACTGCTCGAGCACCCTGGCCACGTGCGAGGTGAGCGCTCCCTGCTCGTAGTCGTCGAGCAGCGCATCGTAGCGCGTTTCGGCATAGCCCAGGGCGTCGGCTTCCTGGCGCTTGAGTTCGATCATTTGCGCAAGCGCCGGTTTGAAGTGCGCGAAGTTGTCGGATTCCCGTGCTTCCTGCCAGATTTGCTGCCCGCGGACGCTGGCTCGCGCCAGTTCCTCGACCAGGGATTTGGGCAGCTTGGTTTTTTTCTCGTATTGTCGCCGCAGTTGGCGGATATTCGTGCCCATTTCGCTCGTCGGGTCGGCGGCCAGCGGGCTGTCGGCAAGCTTGGCCAGCCAATCGCCGAGGCGCCGATCGGTCTGCCGGTCGTGGATCATTCCGGCCAGCAGGGTCATTTGCTCGGCGCGATATTCGCCCGCCTTGATCGGCAGCAGGCAGCGTTCGTCCCAGCCCAGCAGAGCATCAATGCCAGCCAGGGCGCTGGTCGTGCGGGCATGGTCGCGCAGGCGAGCGTAGGTATCATGGATGTCGCTTGTCATCGGCGTCTCGCGTTTGGGTTGCACCAGTTATAGATCGCCAGCCAAGCCGACTGCCAGAGGCGCGCGCTTGGCGAAAGGAACCTCATGCTCGATTGCCTTGTGGTCGCCCCGCATCCGGACGATGCCGAACTCGGATTGGCTGGTACGATGCTGCGGATGCTCGACCAAGGAATGAAGGTCGGTGTACTCGATCTAACCAACGGCGAGCCGACGCCACACGGCAGCATCGAGACACGCGCTCGCGAGACGGCCGAGGCGACAAAGATTCTCGGCCTGTCGTGGCGCGAGAACTTGGAGCTGCCGAATCGCAAGCTCGAGGCGACGCTCGAAAACCGCGCGAAGCTCGCCGCGGTGTTCCGGCGTGCGCGTCCGCGGTGGCTGTTCGCCCCGTACTGGGTCGATGCTCACCCGGATCATGTTGCCGCGACCGAGTTGATCGAGGCGGCCCGCTTCTGGTCGAAGCTCACGAAAAGCGATCTACCCGGCGAACCATTTCACCCGCAGCGCATTTTCTACTATTACTGCGTGCATCTGCGCGTGATCGCCGCGCCGGCGCTGGTCGTCGATATCTCACCGTACTGGGAGAAGAAGCGGGCGGCTGTGGCATGCTATCACAGCCAGTTCGTTGCGGGGCGCGCGAACGAATCGCCGACATTCATCGACCGGCTGCGCGACCAGGCGGCGTATTGGGGCTGGTCGATTGGCACCGCGTACGGCGAACCGATCGCATCACGCGAGCCGATCGGAATTTCAGGATTGCGCGAGCTCGTTTGAGTTGCCCGCACGGCACAACAGCGCGAGCATTGCCCATAGGCCGATCGCCAGTACCGCTCCCAGCGAATCGGCAGCCCAGTCCCAAAGGTCGAACGTGCGATGAGTAAGCGGCTGCGTGATCTCGTCGAGAATGCCCTGCGCCACGGCAATCGTAAACGCCAATCCGGCGACCATCGATCGGCTGTATTTGCCGTTGCCGAGCTGCCGTGCTCGTTGGTCAAGGTAGACGCTCAACAGCAGGGCGAATCCGCCGTACAGGCCGACGTGGACCAACTTGTCGGACCACCGGAACGATTGCAGCGGAAACTGCTCCAGTGGCCAATGAAAGGCGACGAGCATTGCCAGCCAATAGGCGATCAGGGCAGAGCGGATTGCCCCGGCAAGACGGCCCGACGCTTGTGCTGGGATCTGATCGTGAACCACGGACATACGCACCGCGAAGCTGAAAGAAAGCTTAGCTGCCACTTGCTAAGTTTAGGCCCGAATTAGGCCGCCTCGCGACCGGAAACGGGCGCGACACCGAATTCGGCAAGGTGCTGGCGATGCAGAACCTCGGGGTACGCGGCCCAATGTCGGCCGAAGCGTTCGAGGGCGGCAGTCAATCGTGGCAGATACCACGGCTGGCTCGACAAGGCATCGTCGCCCGAAAGAGCCACTCTCAGGCGGCCGCCGTCGGTCGCGCCGAACGTGAGCACGACCTGCCAGCGATTGAGTTCGGGCGCTGCGGCCGCTCCTTCCCAGGTCTGAACCCAACCTAGGCTTCGGCCCCGTTCGAACGAGAATTCGAGCTGGCGCGCGGGCCATTGTTTCAGCTCGCGCAGCAAACCGTTCCAGCTTTCGTCGAACCGCAGCGAACCAATCGCCGCGCGATTGGGAGACTGCCGCTCGTCGACGATTGCCAAACGCGTGCCCGCCGCCGGCGCAATGCGTGCGGCCAACGACATCTTGACCAGCGACCATTCGTGGTTGCCGAAATATCGCAGGTGCGTCATCGAAACGACCACCGCCAGCACCGAGAACCACGCCAAGGGCTCGGAATTCAGCACCGACGACGCCAGCGCGCCGACGCCGAGCACCACGCTTAACCCGGTGATCAACGCCAGGGCTTGCCATTTGTGCATGCCGCGTTCGAGCAGGCGATGATGGATGTGGCCCCGATCGGCGCAATCGAAACGCCGTCCGGTCAAACGACGCCGCAGCACCGCCAACGAGGTATCGAGCAGCGGAATGGCCATGACCACGGTCGGCACGGCGAGCCGCAGTGTGCCAGCCGAAACGGCAGCCGCTTCCATGCAGAGCACGGCCAATAGCAGTCCCATGACCGTGCTGCCGCTGTCGCCCAGGTAAATCGTTGCCGGCGGGCGATTGAACACGAAGAACCCCAGCACCGCGCCGGCGAGAATCATTGCCAGCAGCGACACGCTGGGATGCGCATGGTGATAGGCGATCGCGGCGATCGCGGCCGACGCAACCATCGTAACGACCGATGCGTTCCCATCCATGCCGTCGAGCAGGTTCATCGCGTTGATGCAGCCGACCAGCCACAGCAGCGACAGTGGCCAAGCCAATAGGCCGAGCTGCAATTCATTGCCCAACAACGCGACACGATCGAACCAATGGACCGAAACGGCAACCGGCAAGGTGGCCGCGATCTGGCATGCGAGCTTCGTGCGTCCGCGCAGCTCGAAGCTGTCGTCGACGAGGCCCAGGATAAAGATCAGGCTCGTGGAAACCAGAACCATCGCGGCCAGCCAATCCAGTGACTCGGTGCGATCGGTCGCAAAGGTCCAGGCCACCGCGCCCATGCAGCAAAACGAGGTGAACACCGCGATCCCGCCCCACAACGGGACCGGCTCGGCTTGCGTCTTGCGCAGCCCGTCGGGATCGTCGGTGATGCCGTACCGCCGTGCCGCCGAGCGGACGAGGGCCGTCAACGCCACCGATCCGATGAACGCGGCGGGAACCAGAATCCAGACAACCGGCGACATCGAGATGAGATCCTTGCGCGAGCGATGCGGGCGAGACCGCCACGACGCCGTCAGCGTCGGCTGGCTGCGGCTTCCGCGGCGGTGCTTAACAACCTTTGATGAGCGAGAACGACGAATTGCTGCTCGTCCAGCGGATCGGGCATTTCCGAGCGCGATAGTTCGACGAAGCCAGCCTGTTGCGCGTGCGCGATCAGACCGTCGAGCGCGGTGGGCTGAATGCGGCGGCGCAGCATGACGATTACGCTTGCGCCGCTGGAGTCGATCGCCTGGTAGGCCTTGCCCAGGCTCGATTCGGGTGACAGCGGCGTGACCGACCAACCGCTGTAGTACGACGCCAGGGTGGCGAACGGGAATCCGAGAATGTGTCCGTGGTCGCCGTAGCGCTCGTGCAGCCACCGGCCCAGGCGCGCTTCGCGATGGCGGCCAAGGTCGTCGCTGGTCAGCGCGTCGCCGCAACCGACCGCTCCGACCGCCAGCACGATCGCTGCCGCAACGCATGTGCGCAGCAACGCATAATGTGCGGCGCCCGGCGTCCATCGGCGCGCCCCATCAATCAACCCCAACATGCACAATGCAGCGAACGGACTGGCCAACAGCACGATCGACAACGCATAGCGGCTGCTACTTTCGCCGGCAATCCACAGATGAACCCACATCCCCGCCAACGTGCACAGCGCCACGGCGCAGCAGGCCTGGTTGTCCGGACGCAGCCACAAGCGCCGCCACTTCAACAGTCCGGCAAGCATCAACACGCCGAAGATCGGCGTCAGGCCACGTTCCATCGTGTGCACGAACAGCCAGGTGGTTGACGAAGGATCGACCGTCCAACGCTGTTTGTTGGGCTTCGGCAAGGGCGCTGCCGCCGGCGCTTGCGGATCAGGGGCGGTCGCGGACGCCTGCGGAGGCGGCGCACGCAAAGCGGGTTGCTCGTCGAACCATGACCGAAGCCAGCGCACTCCGTACTCCAGGCGCGCGAAATCGACCGACAACGGTTTGGCCGCATCAGCCAACCAAAGCGCACGCGTGCCTAGCGTGACCATCGGCCAAATCAGCAGGCACGCCAGCACGCCAACGGCGAGCTTCCGACGGACCGGCGGATCGCTCGCGCCCCGCAGCATGGCCCAGCCCACGGCCGGTAGGTACAGGAACCAGCCCTCGAACCGGGTATACGCGGCCAGCGTCAGCACGCCGCCCAGCAGCGGGTACCAGCGCAAGCGCGCTTCGGTGGCCGCTCGCCACGCAACATACAGCGACACAGCGGTCAGGCACCAAAACGTGGGATCGCGCATCACCTCCGGGCTCCATTGGATGAGCTTGGGATGCGTGGCGTACAAAAATCCGGCAGCGATCGCCACCCGCTCGTCGAACTGCCGACGAATCCAACCCACGAGCGGCAATACGGCCAGCGTCCCCATCGAGACGCCCCAGATTTTGGCGGCCAATTCCCACGAAAGGCCGGCGTAGTGCAGGACGGCAAGAATGATCGGGTACACGTTTAACGGCATCGCCTCCTGCGCCGCGGCGAGATCACCCTGCTCGATGGCCGTCGCCGTGCGCACATACAGCACGCCGTCGTTGCAAATCACATCGATCTTCCACGCCATCGCCACGCGCGGCACGAGGCAGAGCACGATCAGGGCGCACCACACCCAAGGTGAAATCGCGCGCAGCGGCTCGGCCCCCGTGGCAGCACCCAGCCGATACGGATAGCCGGCGGAGCACACGAGCGGAGAAAACCGTGTTTTGGCAGGTTGATGAAGCATCGGTCAGCGGCCGAGATCGAACATTCCGAATCGGTCGGTCGACAGGCGGCGGCATTGAAGCGACCCCTTCCGCTGGCGTCAACGTCAATCCCGTTCCTGGCGACCAGAAATGGCGAGGTTTTTAGCTGTCGCAGCGCTCGATGGCGACATCGCAATCCAAAGCGATGTTGACGTCCGCGACCGAGAACTCTACGGTCCCAGCCCCAGTGGTTGAACCGCCCCGGCCCGCGACTGCCCCATGTTGCAAGCATCCATTCCATCCTCAAGCGGTCGAACGGCGCGCGATCGTGCCGACCTTGATATTGGAATCATCTACACGCACGAGCGCGACTTCATGGGGCCGCTCGTCGAATCGCTGGCGCGGTCGGGGCCCGGGCTCTCGATGCGGCTGGTGCTCGTCGACAACGTTTCGGGCGATGGCGTCGACCGGTGGTGTCGAGCGTTCGACCGGACCGTGGTCGTCAAGAACGCGCATCGTTTGCATTATGCCGCGAACCTCAATCGCATCTTGCAAGCTTCCACGGCGCGCTACGTGCTATTGCTCAATACCGACATGCTGTTCGAGCCCGATGTGCAATGCCTGACCAAAATGATGCGGTTCATGGATGCCACGCCCGATTGCGGGTTGGCGGCCTGCCGCTTGTACCACACCGACGGCGGCTATGGTTTCCCCGCGCGTCGCTATCAAACGCTGTCGACCATTGCCGCGCGACGAATGCCTTGGGGCGATTTCGCACGCGGTACCGTGCGACGATACCTCTATGCCGATCGCAGCCACTACACAGCGTTCGATTGCCAGTGGGTGTCGGGCTGTTTCATGTTCCTGCGGCGCGAAACGCTCGAGGACGTCGGCCTGTTCGATGAAGGCTTCGGCAAATACTTCGAGGATGTGGATTACTGCCTGCGCGTCGCCCGCGCCGGCTGGCGCGTGATGCTCAACGGCGCCTGCTACGCCTACCATTTCGAGCAGCGCGCGAGCAAGTCGCTGTTCTCGCCCGACGCGATGAAGCACCTGCGATCGTACGCCCGGTGGTGGCGTAAATGGGGACGCGATCCGTGGCACGCCCTCGCCGCAAATCGTCGGCCGACGCTGCCGATCGGCGATCAACGCGCGCCGCGCCGCGCCGATGCGGCCTAACGTCTCGCTCACGCGGGCTCACGCTTGCCGAACCATGGCGAGCCTTTGTCGCAGCATGTGCGCTGCCTTCGACCGGCTCGCGCACGCGTTTCATCTGAATTTATGCAGGATTCGGTGCCGCTCGGTTTTTACTGGCCTTGCGCCGGCCCGCTTCGTAGATTGGTGACTCGCTTTCTGCTTGCCGGCGTTGCCTCGTGGCGATGCCGTGGCTTGGAAGGATGTCCGCCATGCTATTGCGTTCGGCCAGCGTGCCCGAGATTGCACTCGTCGGCGATTTGACCGACCACGAATCGGATTTGACGGCCAAGCTGCTCGAGATTCCTCACGGCGGCAAGTGCCAGTTGTACATCGACTCGCCCGGCGGCAGCCCGTACTCGGGCCTGTCGTTGATGTCGATCATGCTGCTGCGGGGTTTGCAGGCCACGGGCGTGGTGACGGGCGAGTGCTCGTCGGCGGCCCTGTGGCCGTTCGCGGCATGCGTGCGTCGCGTGGTCACGCCGTACAGCGTACTGCTGTTTCACCCCATGAAATGGCAAAGCGAGGAGCACATCGGCCTGGCCGAGGCCGCGGAATGGGCCCGCCACTTCGGTGACCTGGAAAAAGAAATGGACCGTATCCTCGTCGAGCTGTTAGGCTTGGATGCAAGCAAAATGTCGCGCTGGATGCAGCCAGGACGCTACATTTCCGGCCGCGATTTTGCCGATGCGGGCCTGGCGGAACTAATCGAGGTCGAGAGCCTTCGAAGGATGGGAACTCGGTCTCGGCGCGGAACGAAGCGTTCGCCTCGGCGCCGGCTGGGTTAGCTCGTCTTTCCACGTCGCAGGTACCGTGATGATTCGTGCCCTGGCGGGGATGCTCGTCGGCGGAATCGCCGCCACGGGCGGTCTCGTCGTCGCTCAGCCGATCTCAAATCAGCCAAATTCGCCCCCCGATGTGGCGGAGATCGATCGGCAGCAGCAAGAACAAGAGAGCATTCGTCTCTGGAACGAAGCGCGGAGATTGCGCGACGCAGGCAAGCCGACCGAAGGCCTGTCGGTCGCTCGGCAGGCGATCGCGATCGAGCAAAAGCTGTTTGGACCGGACAGCAAAGAACTCATTTCCACCTGGAATTTGATTGCCACCTGCGCCGAGAACGCGCGCGACTGGCAGCCGGCGGCTGAGGCGCGAGATCAAGCCCTGCGAATTGCCGGGCTGATTTATGGCCCCGACGATTGGCACACGATCGACGCGCGCCAATCTGTAGCAACGCTTTCACGGCTCAAAGAATTATCCGAACAGGATTCGGCGGACCTGCAAGCCGCTGACAAAAGTGTCGACGACGCCATCAGGCTCTCGAACGAGGGGAAATACGGCGACGCCGCGGCGCTCGCCGAACAAGCGCTGGCCGTTCGCCAGCGGTTGCTCGGCCCGAACCATCCTGATACCGCGGTCGTGCTGAACAATCTTGCCTACTGTCGCAGGATGATGGGCAAGTACGCCGACGCCGAGGCAGCCGCATTGCGCGCATCGGAAATATGGGTGACTGCGCTTGGTCTCAAACATCCGCTGACTGCGACCGGATACGACAGCCTCGCTCAACTCTACAAGGCCCAGGGAAAGTTCGCCGCTGCCGAGGATTTGTTCAAGCGATCGCTCGCCATTCGCGAGCAGGCCTACGGTCCGGATAATACCGACGTTGCATCGAGCTGCAATAACCTGGCGATGGTTTACGATTCACAAGCCAAATATGCCGATGCCGAGGCGTTGTATCGTCGCGCGATCGCCATTTGGGAAAAGCAGCTTGGCCCAGAGCATCGGTATGTGGCCACGGGGTTGGGAAACCTTGCGATGCTGTACTCGGCTCAAGGCCGGTTTGCCGAGTCGGAGTCGTTGTATCAGCGAGCGCTGACGATCAACGAAAAGGTGCTCGGGCCCGATCACCCTGACATGGCCTATGTTCTGAATAACTTCGCCAACCTTTACCGCACGCAGGGCAAATTCGCCGAGGCGGAACCCCTTTATCGGCGGGCCTTGGAGATTCGCGAGCGGTCGCTGGGAGCAATGCACCCGCTGACGGCCACCAGCCTGGGTAACCTTGCCGAGTTCTATCGTGTCCAGGGAAAGTACGCTGCCGCGCTGCCGCTGTTTCAGCGCGCGCTCGCGATCAACGAACAAATCCTGGGTCCGGACCACCGCGATACGACGGTCACGCTCAATAACCTGGCTCTGCTGTATCAGGCCCAGGGGAATCTCGCCGCTGCCGAACCACTGTTCAAGCGCGCTATCGCGGCCCAAGAAAAGACTCTCGGTCCCGACGATCCTGGCGTCGCAATCGCTTTGTGCAACCTCGCGTTGCTTTACGAGGCAAAGGGCGATTATGCCGCCGCCGAGCCGCTCCTGACCCGCGGACTCAAGATTGCCGAGACCAAGCTTGGCCCCGATCATTTCCAAACGGCTTGGACCGTGCAAAGCCTTGGCTCGCTCTACCAGCACCAGGGCAATTACGCGGCGGCCGAAACGATGTTCTCACGGGCAATCAAGTCGAAGGAACAGGTGTTTGGTCCCGACCACCCCGACACCGCCGCCGCACTGCGCCATCTGGGCGAGTTGTATCGAACACAAGGTAATTTCGCCGCCGCCGAGCCAATCTTGCGGCGGGCACTTGCGATTTGGGAAAAGTCGTACGGCCTCGATAATCCGATTACGGCCCGGGCGCTGAGCAGCCTCGCGTTTCTGTACTTGGATCAAGGCAACACCACGGCCGCCGAGCCGTTGATGAAGCAAGCCCTTGAAATCCAGGAGCGACTGTCGGGGCCCGACAATCCGATC
>DASZPI010000066.1:0-2818 GCA_035550355.1 Pirellulales bacterium | reverse complement strand
GTCGGATCACGGCATGCCCTTTCCACGAGTCAAAGGGCATAACTACGAGTTATCGAATCATGTGCCGTTCGTCGTCTGCTGGCCCAAAGGCATTGAGCAGCCGGGCCGCCGCGTGGCCGACTTTGTCAGCTTCATCGACCTGACACCGACGTTTCTCGAAGTGTTCGGCGTCGGGCAGCAATCGAGCGGCCTGTCGGCGATCACCGGCGCCAGCTTTGTCGATCTGCTTCAAGGCAAAGCCGCCCGCGACCGGAGCGTGGTCATCCTAGGACGCGAACGCAACGACGTGCGTGCTCGCCCCGGCACCGAAGCGGGGCTTGGCTATCCGGTGCGCGGCATTCGCGAAGGCAGCCTGCTGTACCTGCACAACTTTGCTCCCGACCGCTGGCCGTGTGGCAACCCGGAACTCGGCCTGCTCGACACCGACAACGGCCCAACCAAGCAGCTCATCGAGTCGCTCGGCCCCGGCGACAAGTATTGGGAGTTCTGCTTCGGCAAGCGCCCCGGCGACGAGCTGTTCGACCTGGCCAGCGATCCCGATTGCGTGAAGAACCTGGCAACCGACCCGGCCTATCACGAAGTGATGCAAAAACTCAACGACAAGCTCGTCGCCGCGCTCAAGCAGCAGAACGACCCGCGCGTCTTGGGCCAGGGCGATGTGTTCGACAACTATCCGACCGCTAAAGGCACCGGCGGCGGCAAGGCAGCCAAAGGAAAGAAGAAGGCGTAAGCGTTGGCGGGCTTCGGACAATGAGCCATCGGGGTTCGGGCGGAACATAGCGGCCTGCCCTCCCCGAATCCCGGCTCCTGAATCCCGACCCACGATTGGTACGTCACTTGCTCCGGCATGGAGCAATGCTTTCGCTCAAACCGGCCTACCTGTCGCGCTACGCCGCAATCGCCAAGATCCTGCTCAAGTACGGTCGCAGCGATCTGGTCAATCATCCCGAGATCGACGCCCTGGCAGTCAGCGATTCGTCGGCCGTCGATCAAGACTCGCCGACCTCGCCCGAGTGCTTTGCCAAAGACCTCGAGGCGATGGGACCGACCTTTATCAAGCTCGGACAGTTGCTCTCGACGCGTGCCGACTTCCTCCCCCCGGCTTACCTTGAAGCGCTCGAACGCTTGCAGGACCACGTCGAGCCGCTGCCGTTCGAAACCATCGAAGCGATTATCGAAGAAGAACTCGGCGTTCGGCTAAGCAAAGCGTTTGCTGATTTCGAACCCACCGCAATCGCCACCGCGTCGATCGGGCAGGTCCATCGTGCCCGGCTGCGCGATGGTCGCCGCGTGGCGGTCAAAGTGCAACGGCCCAATCTGCATCGGCAGGTCGAAGACGACCTGGCAGCGATGCACCAGCTCGGCGAGCTGCTCGACGAGCATACCGACATTGGCCGGCGCATTCGCTTCGTGCAGATCGTCGAATCGCTGCGCGAAGTCATGCGCCGCGAGCTGGACTATCGCCAGGAAGCCGAGAACGGCCACACGCTGCAGCGGAACCTGGCGCAGTTCGACCGGTTTGTCATTCCGACCGTGATCGATGACTACACCTCCGGCCGCGTGATTACCCAGGAATACATCGAAGGGGCGAAGATCACGAACCTCAGCCCCGTTGTGCTCGTCGAGCTCGATCGCAAGCAACTGGCCGACGAACTGTTCAACGTCTATTTGCACCAGGTGCTCGTCGACGGTGTGTTCCACGCCGACCCGCATCCGGGAAACCTGATGCTCACGCCCGATCGGCGCATTGCGCTGATGGACTTTGGCATGGTGTCGCGCGTCGCGCCGCAAACGCAGCGACGCTTGGTGAAAATGCTCATGGCCTTGAGCGACGGCCGAGCCGAGGAAACTGCGCGCGAAGCCATCGCGATCGGACGACCGTTCAAGAAGACCGGGTTCGATGAGGAAGAATTTCGCGAACGCGTCGGTCAATTGGTGACCGACAATCTCGGCAAGCCGTTGGCGCAGTTGCACACCGGCCAGATCGTGATGCAGATCAACGCCGCGGCCGGCGAGACCGGCCTGAAGCTGCCCAGCGCGATCGTGATGCTCGGTAAGACGTTGATGAACCTCGATAAGGTCGTCGATGCGCTCGATCCCGAGTTCGATCCGAACGAAGCCCTGCGGCGACACACCGGCGGGATCGTCGCGCGCCGTCAAACCCTGCGGATGACCGCCGGCCGCCTGTACGAAACGCTGATGGAGAGCGCCGAGTTCGTCGAGCTCATGCCCGAGCGGCTGAACAAGATTGCCGAGCTGATCAGCGAGAATAAGCTGAAACTCGATGTCGACGCGATCGACGAGCACCGCTTGATGGCGGGCTTTCAGAAGGTCGCCAATCGAATTACGACCGGCTTGATTCTGGCGGCGCTGATCGTCGGTGCTTCGCTGATGCTGCGGATGGACGTTGAGCCGAGATTATTCGGGTATCCGGCAATCGCGATGGTATTCTTCCTCACCGCGGCGATTGCGTCGCTCGTCCTGTTGTGGCACATCGCGTTCCACGACGACGCGCCAGAGGAATGAAAGCACCGATGCCGTGCTCAGCCCTTCTCCCACCGGGAGAAGGTGCCCGAAGGGCGGATGAGGGAGAAGCGGCATCGATGCCGAGCACCCGCTTGGCCCTGGCACGACCGCCGCAGCGGCGGCCGCGCTGTCGCATGGGAAGACCGCTTCAGTATGTGCGCTTGTTCACGCGTCCCTGCACGCGCACCGGCAGGCCTTGGATGCGTAGGAAGCCTTCGGCATCGGTCTGATTGTAACTGCCGCCCCCTTCCATGCTCGCAATCGCCTCGTCGTACAGGCTGTGCGGGCTGGT
>DASZPI010000065.1:0-1997 GCA_035550355.1 Pirellulales bacterium | reverse complement strand
GAATCGTTGCAGTAGCAAATGATTCAATCGGGTCTTCCAATCTTAAAGAGTTCAAGAAGAGATTTCCGGCCCGCTTGGTGAACGTTGGAATTGCCGAGCAGAATCTTGTTGGCGTCGGCGCCGGGCTGGCCAATGGCGGCTTGATTCCATTTGTCTGTGGCGCGTCTTGTTTTCTAACCGCTCGTGCGCTTGAGCAAATCAAAGTAGACCTGGGATACAGTCAATCGAACGTGAAGCTTTGCGGCATGTCCAGCGGCATGGCGTACGGCGAACTCGGGCCTACGCATCACTCGATCGAAGACCTTGCATGGACCCGCGCCATCGCGGGCATGACGGTCATCGTT
Organism: Pirellulales bacterium; assembly: GCA_035550355.1. Lineage (GTDB taxonomy): Bacteria > Planctomycetota > Planctomycetia > Pirellulales > PNKZ01 > DATAXP01. The sequence continues at coordinate 1,653 of DASZPI010000065.1, read as the reverse complement.
CCAGCGGATTCCATAGAAACAGCCCAGGCTGTCAGAATTGCTGCCGAGTTCGATGGCCCTGTATTTCTTAGATTGAGTCGGATGCCCGTGCCTATAGTCAGTTCTCATGATTACAAGTTTGAGATCGGCCGGTCGGTGAAGTTGCGAGAGGGCACGGATGTGACGCTGATCGCGAATGGGACGATGGTTTGCCGCGCGATCGAGGCCGCCCAAATGCTTGAAGCGGACGACGTAAGCGCCTCGGTCATCAATATGTCGACCGTGCGTCCTTTGGACAGTGATGCAATTATCGAAGCAGCGAGACAAGGACCGATCGTTACTGTCGAAGAGCACACAGTTGTAGGTGGATTGGGTGGAGCGGTCGCAGAGGTTGTGGTCAGCAATGCTCCCGTCCGGATGCGGATGCTGGGTGTTCCCGGAATATTTGCGCCGACAGGGTCAGCGTCTTTTCTTTTAGAACATTTTGGGCTTACGCCCAGCGGTATTCGATACGCGGCATTGGAGCTAACTAAGGAGAGCGTCTGTGGCGCGGGACAAGTTCATCCTGGCGATTGATCAGGGAACCACAAACACAAAGGTTCTTCTGCTATCTCGCGGGGGTATGGTCGTCGCCACTGCATCGCAGCCTTTGGCCGTGTCTTTCCCTAAGGATGGCTGGGTCGAGCAGGACGCCCGGGAACTGTGGATGTCCGTTGTTCGCGCCTCGGACGCGTGTCTTTCACAAGTTCCTGGCGCCGAGCTAGCGGCGATTGGCGTGAGCAATCAGCGTGAGTCCGTTGTTGTTTGGGACAAGCGCACGGGGGAGCCGCTCGCCCCTTGTATCGTGTGGCAGTGTCGACGAACAGAGGCGATTTGCTCAGAGCTTCGCGCACGACGTCTCGGGGCAAAAATCCGCGAACGGTCCGGTCTTCCTATAGATCCTTTATTCTCAGGTTCAAAGATTGCTTGGTTGCTTGCGCATATTCCTGATGGTTACAAACGAGCCGAACGAGGCGAATTGTGTGCAGGCACCGTAGATAGCTGGTTGCTTTGGAACCTTACCGGCGGGGCAGTCCACGCAACGGACGCGAGCAACGCCTCACGTACGCAGCTACTCAATCTTCGGTCGATCCAGTGGGACAATGACTTACTAAATCTTTTCGGCGTTCCCCAACCATGTTTGCCGGAGATTCGTTCCTCTAGCGGTCTGTTTGGTGTAACGTCAGCCGGCAATTCCTGGGCAGCGGGCGTTCCGATCGGTAGTCTCGTCGGGGATTCACATGCCGCTCTCTTTGGGCACGCGGCATTCAGGCCCGGCATCGTCAAGTCAACGTACGGCACCGGTTCATCTGTGATGACGCTCAGTTCCGCGCCCGTAAATTCAAAACGCGGCTTATCTGCAACGATTGCGTGGCGTCTGGGCGAAAGCGCTTCGTACGCACTCGAAGGAAATATCACGAATACCGGCGGTACGATCCAGTGGCTCGGGGAACTGCTTTCTCTGCCGAACCCAGCTGAAGGCGTAGCAGCTCTTGCATCGACCGTCCAAGACTCAGCTGGCGTGTATATCGTCCCGGCCTTTGCCGGACTCGGTGCGCCACATTGGGATCCGAGCGCCCGAGGCCTCATATCCGGTCTGACTCGAGGTACAAGCGCCGCCCATCTGTCGCGTGC
>DASZPI010000064.1:0-6584 GCA_035550355.1 Pirellulales bacterium | reverse complement strand
CGCTTGCAGGTCGTCCTGGGCACGCAGCACCGACGCCTGTGCGCCGAGCAGGATCGCGGCAAGTATCGCCACGCAGGCTACCGAACCGAGCGCCCAGCGCGTGCCAAGCCACCGTGCAACGTACCGAACCATAGGACGCGGCCTCCAAGGAAATGCCAAAGGTGTACAGACAATGCGGCGATTTTCGACCAAAAAGCGGCAACTTGCGACGCAAATCCAATCTACTAGGGGCACCCGGGCGCGGGCAAGCAAAAACGGCAAAGGACTCGCAATTCGGCAGCCCCGATTTTGGGGCAGCAGGCTCAACGACGCCGCTCATCGAATCCTGACTGCCGGCTTTCGTGCCGCGGCGGGTTACTTCGCTCCGCCGGCGTAGCGATCCTTGAGCGTTTGCATGACCTCGTTCGCGCGCTCAGGCTTGTTCATTTCGTTCCACAAGATCGCCAGTTGCTTCAGGGCCTCGGCGTGCGCCTGGGCCTGCGACGGGTACAGCACGTCGACGTGCAGGAAGGCCAGGAGCGCCTGCTTCTTGGCCTCGGGCTTCTTCAAATAGCAGTTGCCCAAGGTGACATAGGCTTGAGCCATGATCGAAGCGTTCTCGGCGTCGGCGCCGGCAATCACTTCGTCGACCAGCTTGATGCCCTCGTCGGGCTTGCCGCTTTGGGCCAGGCACGCCGCCTTGCCCAGCGTGGCGGCCAGCCGTTGAGCTTCGGCAGCGGCTCCCTTGCCCGGCGGCAAGGCCAACACCGCTTCAAACTGCTTCAGGGCTTCGGGGAACTTGTTCTCTACCATCAACGAGCGGCCGAGCGCGACCCCTGCCTTGGCCTTGTAGTCGGGAAAGGGTGACTTTTCGAGCTGGCCATAGTACTGACGCGCCGCGTCGAACTTGCCCGAAGCGACCAGCAGATCGCCGACCAGTTCGTTGGCTTCCAGCCAGTGATAATTGCTGGGATGCTTCGTGACGAAGTCGACCATCGACTTGCCGGCCGCCGCGATATCGCCGCCGGCCAAGGCGAGCTTTGCCTGGCACATTGCCTTGTAGAACTGAATGTCGGCCTGGATTTCGGCGCGTGCGACGGCCGCGCCGTCGATCTTCTCGATCGCCGCCAGGGCGTTTTCGTAGGCGCCGTTCTCGGCATCGCGCCGCGCGCTCTTGAGTTGCGTCGGCTCGTTGTCGTACGAAACCTCGTCGATGTCGGCGACGGGCACGTTCTCGGCGCCGCCGACCTTCTTTTCGACCGTAACCTCGGTCGCGCTCATCTTGGTGATCGTGCCGCTGACCGTCGGGCCCGAAAGCCGGCGGACCGCGTCGAGCGCTTGGGCATAGGCAACCGTCAACAGCAGCGACGCCCCGGCGATCAGGGCAACACGCAAACGCATGAGAAAGGCTCCGCGGATTCGTTGAACTCTTAGGTAATAAACGGCCAAAGCGGTATGCGCGCGATTAAGGCTTTGCCGACGATTCGAACGACACGGTCGACGTGGGCCGGCGCGGGGTCGGGGTCTTGCGCATCGCAAACACGACCACTCCTACGACGACCACCGCCAGCCCGAGCACCAGCACAATCACAAGCACAAAGTTCGTCCCCGCTTCCTCGGGTTTGCTCTCGGGCGACGGGGTGGCGGCGGCAACGTCGGTCGGTGCGCCAACATTGGCGGCTTGGGTGCCTCCGGCAGGCGTGGCCGTCGCAACCTCCGGCTCGGTCCGCGCGACCAGCGCGCTCAAGCCGTCGGGCTTCTCGTTGAGCAGCTTTTGCACGGTCTTGGCTTGGGCATCGAACTTGTCCTGCCATTCCTGCCAATCGGCAGTCATCAGCACCGGCGTCAAGCGCGCGGTGATGCGAATGTCGTTCAATGCGTCGGTCAGCAGCTTCGTTTTCTTGTCGGTCGCGGCCTCGGCCTGCGCCATGTTCGTATGCGCCACCGACAGCCAATAGCGGGACTCGAAGAACCAGCCTTGCATCGTCTTTGCCGCTTGGGGCTCAAGCGTGACCGCGCCGGCCAACGAGCTTTGCAGCCGCCGCGCCAGATCGAGCCAGCCGAAAATGATGTTCTTGCCGTCGGCCCCCTTGCGGGCGCCGGCAATGGCCAGGGTGTAGTACGCCGGATTCTCGCGTCCCCAATCCATGAACGCGCGCGAGCCTTCGATCTGTGCCTCCACCAGCATCGGCTTCTGCTTGAGAATGTTTTCGACAAGATCGATCGCGTCCTTGTATTTGCCCAGGCGGCAATACACCTTTGCGATTCGCAAGCGGATGGCATGCGCCGCGTCGGGCGAGGGCGCGTAGTTCGGATCGGAGCCGATTAAGGCGAGCGTTTTTTCGTCGGTGGCAAGCGCCTTCTTGTAGTACGTCTCGGCGTCGCCGACCGCGGGCTTTCCGTCGTGCGCATCGTAGCCGGCCCCCAGGCTGTAAAACGTCTCGGCGACCCAGTTGAGCGAACTGAAGTTGGCCCCTTCGCCTTCCTTGATCTTGTCCAAGAAGACTTCGAAGCTGCTGGTGACCTTCTTGGCGTCCTCGTCCTTGCCGCCGTCCTTCAGCGAGCGGATCTGCTCCTCGAGCGCGCGGCCCATCGATACATAAATCCTGGTGAGCTCGGATTGGCCTTGGGCCCCCTGGGCAGCGACCAGGTCTTCCAACTCTTTGATCGATTCTTGTGCCTTGTCGAGGTTTTTCGACTCGACGTACGCCCGGAGCGCCGTCTTGTACGACTCGACCGGAATCGGACTGTCGTTTTGCAGCGTGACCGTTTGCTTCGCCTTGGTCAGCGCCAACGGGCCGATGGCCGGGTCTTCGAGCAAGGCAACGGCTTTTTCCGACTGATTGTTGTTCAGGTACAACTGCGACAACGACAGGGCGCCGAGCACCAGGTCCGGTGTGACCGCCGCGCCTGCTTTGACCGCTTCCTTCTGCCGGTTGACGCCTCGTTCTAACAGCGTTTGTGCCTGCTTGAGCAGTGCATCGAGCTGGCTTTGCGGCGGCCGTTCGTCGCCTTCTTTGCGCTGATCGCTGAGGTACGCTCCCCAATACGCCTGGCCGACCTTGATCTCCGACTCTGCCAGGCGGGGACTATCGGGCGCGAGCTTCGACAAACTGTCGAGCGCCCCCTTCAGATCGCGTTCCACAACATCCAGCGACAACAAAATGCCCCAAGCCTCGTCGGCCTCGGGCTCCCCTTTCCAACGCAGGGCAATGTAGTTGGCCAGATCCTCCATCTTGTCGCGATCGTAGGTCTTATAGGTCGGCGGCATCTGCTTGTCGTTGTAGCCTTGCAGATACGCCGCCAGGGCGATCTTCGCTCCCGGCCGTCCACCGGCGCTGCCCGGATACTTCTTCGCCAGGAATTCGCCAAGCACCGCTGCGTCGTAATAGCGCCCCGCCTGGTAATCGAGAAAGCAGATGTAGTAGCGGGCGGTGTTGATCTCTTCGAGCTTCGTTTCCGAATCGCGCAGCGCAAGCGCGAGCCTGAAGTACTTCATCGCATTGTCGCGGGCTGCATCGGCTGCTTTTTCCAGTTTGCCGCGCTCTTCGGGGTTACCCATCACGTTGCCCAGGCGCGAGGCGGTTTGCTTGGCCTGCATCTCGTCGAGGTATTCCTGGCCGCGCTCGAAGGCTTCGGCAAAGTTCGTCGGTTCTTTCTGTGCTTCTTCTTTACCGGTGACCTGCGTGAGCAGCACCCGCGCATCTTCGCGATACGTGCCGCGCAGCGACGATACGAACTTCGCATCGTCCTTGGCTTCATTTAGCAGGCTTTTCTTGCGGCCCGAGTCTTTATCGGGCAGCGAATCGGCCAACAGCTTGGCGGCGAGCGCCGTGTAGTAACGAATCGCCAACCAGTCGGGCTGCTTCACTTCGTCGGGTCGCGACTTGTCGATAAACTCGCGTCCGATCTTATGCGCAAGTTCCGGATTGTTCTGCCCGGTGCTCAACCAACATTGCTGCGTGCGGTACAACGCGCCGGCCTTGAGCTTACGGAACTCGATCAGTTCGTCCGGCTGCGCGAGAATGTCGGCATACAGGCCGATGGCGGTTTTTGCGTCGCCGAGGTCTTGAATGCATTGGCCTTGCTTGATGCGCGCCAACTGCCCGGCCATCAACGTCCGCCAGCGTTGGTAGATGGCCTTGTACTTGTCGGCGGCGGCCATCAATGCGTCTTTGTTCTCCTTCGAGCCCGACGGATACGTTTTGGCCAGCTCTTGCAGCACCGCCGCCGAGTACAGGTTCGCCTGCAAGAATGCCTGTCGATACGTATCGCGGCGATCGATCCAGGCTTGCTGATCTTTCTCGGGCGGAATGCCTTTGTATTCGTTGACCTTGACTTCGTAGTCCTTCTCGGCCTTGGCGAACACGTCCTTTGCCTGGCCAAAGAGATCGCGCGCTTGTTTCAGCAGCGCGTCCTTCTGTTGAACGTTTGCTGGCCGCGCTGAGTTTTCCAACGCCATGCCGCCGCGCAGAATCAACACGTTGCCGAGTTGCATGCCGGCGCTGCCGGACAGATCGTTCTGCGAGTTGTTCTTGATGAAGCCTTCGAGCTTCTCGCGCGCCAAGTCCAAGTTCTTCATCTTGTTCTTGACGTCGGCATCGTCGCGCGCCCAATCGATGAGCGTCTTACCCTCTTCGTAAGGAATGTTGGTTTTGATCTCGCCCGAGATCAGCGAACTGTTGGTCATCTCGGCCAGGTAGTCCATTGCCGAGTCGTAGAGGCCTTTCTCGCGCAGGCCGTCGAGAAACTTTTGAAACGGTTCGGCGGCAGCGGCGGTCGTCGCGAAGGCGGCAACGAGCAGCGCGGCAATCCCGGCGCGCATGGCGCCAAACCTGCCGTGGCGGCAATGATTCATCCCTGGCTTCCTCGGTGATCAACGAGAGTAGTTCGACAAGCGGCGGGCGAGAGCCGTGCAAGCCCCAAGCTTAATAGAGCAATGCAGGCATGGGCAAGTATTTGGCTCAATCCGCTGCAGCACGCGACCGGCCCGGGCTCGAAAGTCGCTTGGGCAGGGTCGCACGATCAACAGGTCTCGCGCCCCGGGCCGACCGCATTGATCGGCCACAACCCGAGGCAAGGCCCTGACAACCGCCGTTGCCACCGTCCGGGTGGTCGATCGAACATTATGGGTCGATTTTCCGGTTTGACTTTCGTGGTCGCGAAGCAGCGAACGATAAGTTTCATGGCCGCCACTCAGGACTCGACAGACGCCATCCCAACCCTGCTACCCGCCATCTGGGGGACACAATCTATTCGAGGTGGCAATTTTCCGTACTGTATGGAATTGAACTTGCTCGAAGGTTTTCTCGCCGACGATTAGGACGATCGAATTTACAGGTGAGAACGGGGGCGTTTCATGGCTACTGTTCGAGCTACGCCGACGGTGTTCATCGTGGACGATGACGACTCGGTCCGTGAGTCGCTTTGTGCCGCGTTTCAGTCTGCGGGTATTCAGTGTGAATCGTTCGCGACCGGCGAGGAGTTCCTTGCGCAATTCGACCCGGAGTGGACGGGTTGCGTCATCCTCGATTTGCGGTTGAGCAGGATGCACGGGCTCGAAGTTCAAGCCGAGCTCGCAGCCCGCGGTAGCCGATTGCCGGTCGTGGTGCTTTCGGCGTTCATCGATGTGCCAACCGCGGTCAAGGCCGTGAAGAGCGGCGCCGTCGATGTCTTCGAGAAGCCGCTCGACGGATACGCGCTGCTGGAGCGCGTGCGACCGATCATCGAACGCGAAATGGCCTCGCGCGAAAAGAGCGCCTTTTCCAATCGTGCCGCCACCTTGTCCGATCGGCAACGGGAAATCATGGCCTTGCTCTTGCTGGGCAAGCGAACCAAAGAGATCGCGCGCGACCTGAACATCAGCCCGAAGACGGTCGAGAAGCACCGCGCAAACGTGCTCTCGAAAATGCAGGCCGAAAGCGTGATCGACTTGATGCGGCAAAAGTTGGACGACCTGGGTCGGTAGTCCGATGCTCAAGGCGGTCGCCGTTCGGCAGTCACCGCTCGGTGAACGCCCGATCGCCGCCGCGCTCGCCAGCCGATGCCAAGCGACCCTAGCCCATGGGCCAAGGTTCTTGCCGATTCTGTCATCGGCTGGGGCTGACGCGCAGGCCCGCCGTCGGCTACGCTCTAACGCATGCACGAGCCGCAAGCCGACGACGTAACTTCGCCCACGATTGCCGACGATCCCGCGCATCGCTGGCTGCGCGACGTTTACCAGGGCGACGATGCTCGCCAGCTTTCGCCGCGCGCGATCATCACCGGCATGTTGATCGGCGGCGTGATGTCGATCTCGAACTTGTATGTCGGGCTGAAGACTGGTTGGGGACTGGGCGTCACGATCACGGCGTGCATCATCGCGTTTGCCGTGTTCAAGGCGCTGGAACTGGTGATTCCTGCCTATCGTCGCGATCCGTTCACGATCCTCGAGAACTACACCATGTCGAGCGCTGCCAGCGCGGCCGGTTACATGGCCAGCGCGGGGCTCGTTTCGGCATTACCCGCGCTTTATCTGACGACGAAACGCGTTCTTACCTGGTACGAGATCATGGCCTGGCTGGGCGCGGTCTCGGTGCTCGGCGTGTTCATGGCGGTGCCACTAA
>DASZPI010000063.1:0-8739 GCA_035550355.1 Pirellulales bacterium | reverse complement strand
GTATGGCTGATTGCCGGCGATCGGCTGCGCAATCCGAGACAGGCGGTGCTCGGCGTCGCCGTCGCGATCGCCGCCGTCTACGCCGTCAGGGCGTGGGGATCGGGAACCGATGAGGCCCCGCTAGCCCGGGCGCGAAATTTTTACGGCATTGTGAGTGTCTGGGACGACAATGAGCCGTGGTATCCCGCCCCGTGCCGCATCATGCTCTCGGGCCACATTACGCACGGTCGGCAGTTTGTCGAGCCGAGCCGCCGGAATACGCCATTATCGTATTATGGCCACGGCACCGGGGTCGCCCGCGCGGCGACGGCGCTCCGCGGAAAGCCACAGGCGCGGTTCGGTATCGTGGGTTTAGGCGTCGGCACGCTGGCCGCGTTCGTCGACCCTGGGCAGTCGGCGCGGTTCTATGAGATCAACCCCGATGTGCAACGGTTTGCCAATGAGTACTTCTGGTTTCTGCGCGATTGTCGCGGCAAAGCGGAAGTCGTTCTCGGCGATGGTCGATTGTCGCTCGAGCGCGAAGCGCGGCAACGATTCGACCTGCTTGTGCTCGACGCCTTCACGGGCGATGCGATTCCGGTGCATCTGCTCACCCGCGAGGCCATGGACCTGTACCAGAGACATCTGTCACCCGAGGGGATCATCGCATTCAACATCACCAACACGTTCCTCGATCTCGAGCCGGTAGTACGCGGCCTGGCCGAGCACGCTGGAATGAATTGGACGCGCATCGCCACGCCCGACGACCCCGATACGCTGGCGAATCGCGCCGATTGGATGCTCGTGACCCGGAATGAGGCGTTTTTGGCTGCCAATCGGCCGCAGCCGCCGCCCGATGCGCGTCGCGAATCGGCCGCGCTGCTTTGGACCGATCACCAGAGCAATTTGTTCGAGATCCTGAGATGACGCGCCGATCGGCGCGACCGTGAGCGCCTAGCGGACCACGGGCGACGGGGTTGTCGTATTGACGGTGCGCGTGCCGTTGGACGGCGTCGGCATCGATGGCGGCACGGCGCCCGTGGCCGAACGGATTGCCGCCACACGCGCCTGCACGTCGGGCTGGAAGCTATTGCTGCTCAACGACCGTTGGTACGTCGCAAGTGCCTGCGCGGTGTTGCCATTGTCTTCGTGGATTTGGCCAATCGCCGACAGGGCCCGGGGGTCGCGCGGATTGATGGCCAACGCTTCGAGCAAATGGTCGCGCGCGGCCTGTTGATTGCCAAACTCTTGCGACAGTCGGGCGAGTTCGACCTTCGCATCGACCGAGGTGGGATTACTGTTCGACCAACCCTCGAGCAGCCGGAACGCCTGTTCCGAGCGGTTCTGCTCGACCAGCAGGACCGCAAGGGCCCGATGGCAATCGCGATGGTTCGGATCGCGGTCGAGGCACAGGTTGTACGTATCCTCGGCCAACTTCCACTCGTCGGGCCGATTGTCCAGCTTCGCCATGCGATGGTAGGTCGAGGCGAGATTGTAGTAGCTGTCGGCCGAGTTCGGATCGCTGGCCACGGCTTGCTCAAAGCGACGCGCGGCCTGTTGGTACTGACCTTGCTGATACAGGCGCACGCCGTCGGCGTTCTGCGAATGCGAGACGACGTTGCACCCGGCCGCAAGCATCGATGCGCCCAGCGCTAGCCACTGCAACATCGATAAAGCTTGGGTCGCAGGCACGAGGGCCTCGTGGATCGTACGGACCGACGATAGGGGCGCTAGGGCAGGTGAGGCGGGAGAATAACAATCGTCTCCGGGCGCCTCAAGATCAGTTGATGCGTCGTGCGGCCCGCTAGCGGCGCGCGGCACTTATGCCAGCATCCCCTGCACGACGCTGCCATGCACGTCGGTCAGCCGGTAGTAGCGTCCCTGGAACTTAAACGTCAGCCGCGTGTGGTCGACGCCCAAGCAGTGCAAAATGGTTGCGTTCAGATCGTGCACATGCACACCATCGCGAACCACGTTGTAGGAATAATCGTCGGTTTCGCCGTAGGTGATGCCGGGTCGAATCCCGCCGCCGGCTAGCCACATCGTAAAGCAGCGTGGGTGATGGTCGCGGCCGAAGTTGGTTGCCGTCAGCCGCCCCTGGCTGAACGTGGTTCGGCCAAACTCGCCTCCCCAGACCACGAGCGTATCGTCCAGCAGGCCGCGACGCTTCAGGTCGGTGATCAAGGCCGCGCACGGTTGGTCGACGTCGCCACATTGCAGCCGCACGTTCGACGGCAGGTTGTAGTGCTGGTCCCAGCCGCGATGGTAAAGCTGGATGAACCGCACGCCGCGCTCGGCAAGCCGCCGCGCGAGCAAGCAATTGGCGGCAAACGTGCCCGGCGTACGAGCGTCGGCGCCGTACAGGTCGAAGGTCTCGTTCGGCTCGCTGGCCAGGTCGGTCAACTCGGGGACGGACGACTGCATGCGGTACGCCATTTCGTATTGGGCGATCCGCGTATTGATTTCAGGGTCCAGCGTCGCGGCGTGCTGCTTTTGGTTCAACTCGGCCAGCGTGTCGAGCATGCGCCGGCGGTCGTCGGCATCGACACCTTCGGGATTCGACAAGTACAACACCGGATCGCCCGACGATCGGAAGCTGACGCCTTGATGGCTCGAGGGGAGGAATCCCGCGCCCCACAGCCGTGCGTACAAAGGATCGGCGGGCGAAACGGCGCTGCCGCGCGACGTGAGTACGACGAACGCCGGCAGATCGCGATTCTCGCTGCCCAGACCGTAGCTCAACCATGAGCCGAAGCTCGGCCGGCCGGGCTGCTGGTGGCCTGTTTGCAAGAAGGTGACCGCCGGGTCGTGGTTGATCGCCTCGGTCTCGACCGACCGGACAATGCACAGATCGTCGGCAACGGTCGCCAGGCGCGGCAAAAGCTCGCTCATCCACGCGCCGCTTTGGCCGTGCTGCGCAAATTTGAATGGCGACGGCGCGACCGGCAGCGACGATTGCTTCGACGTCATCGTCGTGATCCGCTGGTTCATGCGGATCGACGCGGGCAAGTCTTCGCCGCGGCGGTCGGCCAGCTTGGGCTTGTAGTCGAACAAATCCATCTGCGACGGTCCGCCGTGCATGAACAGGTAGATGATCCGCTTGGCGCGCGGCGGCACGTGAGGCTTTGACAGCACTCCGTCGCTCGTCGCGCCGAGCGCGGCCCGATCGGTCAGCAGCGACGCCAGCGCCGCCGCGCCGATGCCGGTGGCCGCACGCCCAAAAAAGTGGCGGCGGGTCAGGGCAGCGTGCAGATTGGCGGATTGCAAATCGAAGGTCGGATTCATGGCATCAGTGCTGTGTGACCACTTCGTCCAAGTTCAAAATCACGCTGGCAACGATCGTCAAGGCGGCCAGCTCGGCATGGTCCAAGCTCTCGTCGAGTGGTGCCTCGCCCGCGGCGACAAGCTTCTCGCTGGCCTCGGCGCGCGTGCGGTATGCGGCGAGCTCGCGGTTGTGCAACCGCTCGAGGATCGCAAGCTCATCGGCCGTCGGCGCACGTCCGGCAGCACGGCGGAAACCGTACTCGATGCGGTCGTTCAAAGCGTCGTGGGCGCGCATCATGCGCGTGGCCAGGATCCGCGCCGCTTCGACGTACGTGACGTCGTTCAACAGCACCAGCGCTTGCAGCGGCGTGTTGGTGCGCGCGCGTCGGACGGTGCAAATTTCGCGCGTGGGGCCGTCGAACGCCAAGGTCATCGGCGGAGGCGCCTGCCGCTTCCAGAACGTGTACAGACTGCGACGGTAGAGCGCTGTGCCGTGATCTTGAATGTACGACTGGTCCCCGTTGTATGACACGGCTTCCCAGATTCCGGCAGGCTGGTAGGGCCGAACGCTGGGGCCGCCAAGCTGCTCGACCAGCAGTCCGCTGGCGGCGAGCGCCTGGTCGCGGATTACCTCGGCGGCAAGTCGATACCGCGGACCGCGCGCCAGCAGCCGGTTGTCGGGGTCGCGGGCCAGCAGCTTCGGCGTTAGCGCCGACGATTGGCGGTACGTCGAGCTGGTGACGATCATCTTGAGCAGCCGCTTGATGTTCCAGCCGCTCTCGACAAAATCGACCGCGAGCCAATCGAGCAACTCGGGATGAGTCGGCAGCTCGCCTTGCAGGCCGAAATCGTTGGGCGTGCGCACCAAGCCGTCGCCGAACATCAACTGCCAGTAGCGATTCACCGCAACGCGCGCCGTCAATGGATTGGCCGCCGAAACGAGCCACTGCGCCAGGCCGAGCCGATTGCGGGGCGCCCCGCCGGGCCAGCTGCCCAGTGCGGCGGGGACATTCGGATCGACCTGCTCGCCGGGCTGGTCGTACTGCCCTCGCACGAGCAGATGCGTCGTCCGCGGCGAGGCCATCTCGGCCATGATGGGCGACGAGGGGATCGCGTCGCGCACGGCACGTTCTTGGTCCCGAATCGACGCCAGTTCTGCGGTCAGTCGTCGCTGCTCGGCGGTCCCTTCATGCTCGATGTAGTATTTTTCGAGCGCGTCCTTTTGTTGTCGCGAGCGTTCAGCTCGGGGCACCGCGACGGCCCCGGCCAGCAGGTCATAGCAATAGATGGCCTGCACTTCGGCAACCGCTAGCGGACGGTCGTACAGCCGCAGCTCGTCGAGGCCCCCTTCGAAGCCGACCCCCGAGGGTTTCCACGCAATCCGCCACGGCTCCTCGGTCGCGATCGAGCCGGTGAGGTCGTCGCGGCGGACGTCGACCGCCTGTTCTTTGCCATCGACGTATAGCTTGACACCCTCGGCTTTGCTGCGGCCGTCGTACGTGATGACGACGTGCTTCCAGGTGCCGCCGCCGCCGAAGGCATCGCGGGCGACGATCTCGATGGCGTTGTGTCCCCAGGCATGGACCAGGTTGATGCGCGGCTGCGACTTGTACCAGGTGAGCTCGAAGCCCCGCGCATCGGCCGACGGCGCCATCTTCGAAATCACGCAGGTGCTGGGCATCGTGCCGGGTCGGATCCACGTTGCCACCGTAAAAGCGGTGTTTCGATCGAGGTTCACGCCCTCGAACTCGATGTACTGATTCGAATCGAACGTCGCCGCCGAGCCGGCGACCCCGGCTGCGAACGAAAGCGTGCCGACGGTGCTTGCCCTCACGGCCTCGCTGCCCGAATCGTCGCCGTTGCCATTAAAGGCAAAATATGCGGCCAGACCGTCAGTCGGCGTCGGATCGAGCGATGCGGCGAGGGTCGACTCCCAGCGCTCGAGGCCTTCGTTCAAGGCGCGTGAGCCTGCTTTCAACATTGCTGCACATTGCTCGCGTTGCTTGGCCAGCTCGGCTAGCCTTCGGCTCTGGTCGTCGGTCGGCAGCGAAACGATCGGCGGCGGGTTGAGCGGATCTTTGACCAGCCCTTTTTCTTCCACCGTGTTAAAGCACGCGAACAGCTCGTAGTATTCGCGCTGCGAAATCGGGTCGTACTTGTGATCGTGGCAGCGCGCGCAGCCGATCGTCATTCCCAGCCAGGCGGTCGTCGTCGTATCGAGACGATCGACCACGTAGCCCACGCGATACTCTTCCTCGATCACCCCGCTTTCGTTCGTGACCATGTGATTGCGATTAAACCCGGTCGCAATGCGTTGGTCGCGCGTTGCATTGGGAAGCAAGTCGCCGGCGAGCTGTTCGATCGTGAATCGGTCGAACGGCAGATTCGCATTCAAGGCCGCGATCACCCAATCGCGCCACGGCCAGGCGTTACGCGTCAGGTCGGTGTAGAAGCCGTTCGTGTCGGCGTAGCGCGCCAGGTCGAGCCAATCGAGTGCCAGGCGTTCGCCAAAGCGCGGCGAGGCAAGCAGCCGGTCGACCAGCGCTTCGTACCTGCCGGGATCGGTCGAGCTGACAAAGGCCTCGGTTTCTTCAGGCGTGGGCGGCAGGCCGGTCAGGTCGAGCGTCACTCGCCGGATGAGTGCCTCGGGGGTTGCCTCGGCCGATGGTTTGATGCCCAACCGCTCGAGATTCGCCAGAACGAACCGGTCGATCGGGTTCCGCGACCAGCCGTCGTCGCCAGCGGGAATCGGCGCTCGCTTCGGCCCCACGAACGCCCAGTGCGGTTCGTACTCGGCGCCTTCCTCGATCCAGCGCTTCAGCACCGCAATCTGCTCGGCCGAGAGCTCGAGCCCCGAGTCGGCCGGCGGCATCCGCTCTTCCGCTTCGGGCGAGGCTGCTCGGCGGTACAACTCGCTTTCGTGCGGCTTGCCAGGAACGATCGCGCGGCAGGCGCCTTTTTGCGAAACCGCATCTTCGCGCCGATCGAGCCGCAGGTCGGCCTGGCGATGTGCCGCGTCGGGACCGTGGCAGCGGAAGCACTTGTCCGAGAGGATCGGCCGAATGTCGCGGTTGTAGCTGAGCCGCTGCGACGGAGCCTCGGCTCGTACACGACCGGCCGGCGCCAGCAAAGCGACCAGCGCGACACAGACCGTGCCGGCAAAGGCTCGGTATCGGTTCACGAGCGCGATCCTGGGTAGGTGGGCGGGGCGGCTTGGCGGGCGGTTTCAATATCCTCGCAAAATGTTGCGAGGCTGTCACGCATTTTTCCGCGCGGCACCGGTGTCGCCGACTACTTGGCAGTCGACAGGCCGAGCCGTTCGCGGCGGTATTTGCCCGAGGTGACGCGCTCGACCCAGCGCGTGTTCGCCAGGTACCATTCGACCGTACGCCGCAGACCCGAGGCGAAATCTTGCTTTGGCTGCCAGCCAAGCTCGCGGCCGATTTTGGACGCGTCGATCGCATATCGCCGGTCGTGACCGGGCCGATCCTTGACGAACGAAATCAGCGATCGGCACGGAGCGTGCGGCAACCCGGGGCGCAACTGGTCGACCGTGTCACAAATTCCCTCGACAACCGCCAGGTTGGCCTGCTCGTTGTTGCCGCCGATGTTGTATGTCTCGCCCGGCGTACCGCGCGCCAGCACGATGCGAATCGCATCGCAATGATCTTCGACAAACAGCCAATCGCGCACGTTCTGACCGTCGCCATAGACCGGCAGTTTTTTGCCTTCCAAGGCGTTGAGGATCATCAGCGGAATCAGTTTTTCGGGGAACTGATAGGGCCCGTAATTGTTCGAGCAATTCGTGACCAGTGTCGGCAGCCCGTACGTGTGGTGGTACGCCCGGACAAAATGGTCGCTGGCTGCCTTCGAGGCGGAGTAGGGCGAGTTCGGCGAATAGGGGGTCGTCTCGGTGAAGTAGCCCGTCGAGCCCAGCGAGCCGTACACCTCGTCGGTCGAAACGTGCAAGAACCGAAAGGCATCGTGATCGGCCGCGGGAAGCTGCTTCCAGAATTGCCGGACCGAATCGAGCAATTGAAACGTGCCCACGACATTCGTTTGAACAAACGCGCCGGGTCCGTCGATCGACCGATCGACGTGCGATTCGGCGGCGAAGTGCACAATCGCCCGCGGGCGGTGGGTCTCGAGCAGTTCCGAAACCAGCGCACCGTCGCAAATGTCCCCTTCGACAAACGTGTGCCGCGGATTGTCCAGCGCTGCGGCCAGCGAATCCAGGTTACCTGCGTACGTCAGCTTATCGAGGTTGACGATTGTATCGGGCTCGTTGGCGAGCCATTGGCGTACGAAGCAGCCGCCAATGAATCCCGCCCCCCCCGTGACTAATATGGTTGATGCTGCCATCGGCGCGAAATTACAACTCCCAGTTGCGAACTCTTTGCGACCCGCTGGTCGCGTTGGCCTTGGCATACGAGCGGCCCATAGTATGCCTGTGATCGATGCAAAAGGCAAAGCGCTTCGCACCAGTGGTTCGGGGGGATATGCCTTGCGGTGGTCGGCTGGTACGCGAACAATAACCGTGTCTCCTTGTAACGAAGAAATCTCTGCCCAATGCTTTTGAACCGGTTTCTGTCGTGGTGGTCGGCGGTACGCCACGGCACACCAGCTCAAGCCGCGCCGTCGGCCCGGCCGCGCGCCACCGAAGCCGACTTCCGCTGGCTGGTCGAAGGTGTTCGCGACTACGCCATCTTCATGCTCGATCCGCGGGGTTTCATCCTCACCTGGAACCGCGGGGGCGAGCATGCGTACGGCTACAATCCCGGCGACATCATCGGTCAGCATTTTTCCGTCTTCTACCCCGCCGACGACATCCGGGCCCGCAAGCCAGAGCGTGACCTGGAACTTGCCGCGGCGCAAGACACATACGAGGAAGAAGGCTGGCGGGTGCGCAAAGACGGCTCGCAGTTTTGGGCAAATGTGCTGATTACCGCGTTGCGCGATGGACAAGGAAAACTGCGCGGATTCTCGAAGGTGACGCGCGACATGACCGAGCGTCGCCTGGCCGAGGAAAATGTGCGGTCTCTGCTGCGCGAAGAAGCCGCACGCGCCGCCGCCGAAGCCCGCGCGGTCGAAGCCGAACGCGCCAAACGCGAGGAGCAGCGCCAGCGGACGCAGCTGCAAGTCACCCTCTCGTGCATTGGCGACGGCGTGATCGTGACCGATGCCGATGGCAACGTAACGTTCGCCAACCCGGTGGCCGAGGTACTGACCGGCTGGCATTCCGCCGAGATCATCGGCAAGCCGCTCGAGTCGGTGTTTAACATCGTCAACGAATTTACCCGCGTGCCGCCGCCGAACCCCGTGCGACGCGTTTTGGAAACAGGCGTGACCGTCGGCCTTGCCAATCACACGATGCTCATTGCCCGCGACGGCAGCGAACGGCCGATCGACGATTCTGCCGCGCCGATTCGCACCGACGACGGTGCGCTGATCGGCGTGGTGCTGGTGTTCCGCGACGTGACCGAGTCGCGCAAGGCC
>DASZPI010000062.1:0-5921 GCA_035550355.1 Pirellulales bacterium | reverse complement strand
TCACTGGAGCGGCAAGTACCACACGAACATGAACGACCGCGACACGCTTGAGGTGCACCTGAACGTGCTCGGCACGTTCAACCCCGTGCTGCCCGAGCATTACCGGCGGTGTCGCTACGTGTTCCTGGGCAACGGTTCGCCGACGTGGCAGTTGCGCGTGCTGGAGCAGGTGCCCGGGGCCGAGCTGACCGTGGCCGACACCATGGACCTGTGGATCAATATCCAACGCGACGAGCTGAACGCGCTATTGAAGCGCGTCGACGGCCTCGTGCTCAACGACCGCGAAGCGATCCTGCTGGCCGACGACGAGAATCTGGTCCGCGCCGGCCGGGCCGTGCTCGCCATGGGGCCGAAGTTTGTGATCGTCAAAAAGGGGGAGCACGGGGCGATGTTCTTCAGCGAGCACGAGACGTACGTGATGCCGGCGTACCCCACGCCGCGCGTCGTCGATCCGACGGGAGCCGGTGACAGCTTTGCCGGCGGCATGATGGGTCGCCTTTCGGAGCGCGGCAACTTCGATCCGCGCACCCTGAAAGAGGCGCTCGCCTACGGCGTGGTAACCGCGAGCTTTAACGTCGAAGATTTCTCGCTCGACCGCCTGATCGGCATCAAACGTGCCGATATCGATCGCCGCATGGAGGAATACCGGAAGATGTTGTCGTTCTAGGAGGGAGTCGGCATTCGCGAGTCAGGATTCGGTCGGAACCGCGGCCCCTCCGCTCCGCATCCCGGCTCCTGAGTCCCGACCCGCCCGCTCATGCGCACCGTCCGCACCTTTGTCGCTGTCGAGATTTCGCCCGAGGTGATTGCGCGCGCCGGCGAACTGATCAAGCGGCTTGCCGCGACCGAAGCGCCCGTCAAATGGGTCGATCCGCGGCAAGTCCATCTCACGCTCAAATTCCTGGGCGAGATCGACATTCTTGAAGTGCCCGACGTGTGCAACGCCGTCGCGGGGGCGATCAACAACTTGCCGCCGTTCGAGTTCGAGGCTCGCGGCGTGGGCGCATTTCCCGACCTGCACCGTCCGCGCACCGTGTGGTTGGGGCTGGGGCATGGCAACGAAGCGATGATCGAGCTGTACGAGGCGATCGACGCGGCCCTGACGAAACTCGGCTTTCGCAGCGAGCAGCGCAAGTTCCGGCCTCACCTCACGCTGGGCCGCGTGCGCGGGCACGATCCGGCCGGAATCCATCGGCTGGCCGAGCAGATCGCCTCGCAGCGCGACTTTTTCGGCGGTGTCAGCGATGTCGTCGAAGTGGTCGTGTTTTCCAGCACGCTTGCGCGCGAAGGACCGACGCACGAGCCTCTGAGCCACGCCCCCCTGGGTGGACGATAAGCCAGCGAGCGAGCAGAATGACGGCGCGTTCATGGTGCTGCTGCCAGAGCCCCGAGCGTTAGCGACGGGTGTTCGAGGTTGAACGCCGGACACCGGGCGCTTACGCTTCCGGCTCGGAACCATTCTTCGTCGGAGCGACCGCGATGTGGCGTTGGATTTTTGTCGGCCTGATGCTTGTGAACTGCTCGGTCGTTCGAGCTGGCGATACCAGTTCGAACCTGGCCACGCTCAAGGCAATCGGTCACGAAGGCGCAGGCAACGAGGCAGCCCAGCAAGCTTGGAAGCAGCTCGTAGCCGACGAAAACGTCGACCTCACTTCGCTGTTGGCGGCGCTCGACGATGTCAACCCGCTGGCCGCCAACTACATTCATGCCGCGATCGACACGATTGCCGAACGACAGTTGAAAGCCGGAAAGCTGTCGGCCGCCGAACTCGAAGTATTCATTCGCTCGACCGGGCATGCTCCGCGCGCTCGCCGCCTGGCGTTCGACTGGCTCGCGCGGCTCGACCCCTCGGCCGGCGATCGCATGATTCCCGGATTCCTCGACGACCCCAGCCTCGAGCTGCGTCGCGAGGCGGTGGCTCGGCTGTACGAACAGGGCAAAAAAGCCGATGACGTTGCCCGGGTGCGCAAGGCATTCGACGCCGCGCGCGACCTCGACCAGATCGAGGCGATTGCCAAGACGCTCAAGGAGCAAGATCAAGCGGTCGATCTGCCCAAGCACTTTGGCTTCGTCATGTCGTGGAAGGTGATCGGCCCCTTCGAGAACCGCAAAGGCGTCGGCTACGCCGCGGTCTATCCGCCCGAGAAGGAGCTGAGTTTCGCGGCAAGCTATCCGGGCAAGGAAGACAAACCGGTCCAATGGATCGACTACACCACCGAAGATGAGCACGGCATGGTCGACTTGAACAAGGCGCTTGGCAAGGACATGGGCTGCGTTGGCTATGCGGCGGCTGAGTTCGATTCGCCCGTCGAGCGCCAAGTCGAGCTGCGTGTCGGCTGCATCTGCGCTTGCAAGTGGTGGCTCAACGGCGCGCTCATCGGCGATCACGAGGTGTACCACTCGGGCAACAAGATCGATCAGTACGTTTCGCGTGGCACATTGCGTCCGGGACGCAACACGATCCTGGTCAAGGTCTGTCAAAACGAGCAGACCGAAAGCTGGGCGCAAGACTGGGAGTTCCAACTCCGCGTCTGCGACGCCGTGGGCACCGCGGTCTTGTCGCAGAAATAACGGCGCGCGCTTCGCCGGCTGGTCCACAAGCCGCGCTGCCACCAGAGCGCGTCACACCATTGCGTAACGTCCGCACGCATCAGCCGTCGGACATTAGCCCGCGGTTTTGTCGGAAAGCCGCACGAGGTCAACCGCTACGTTTCCCTCAGCCGCCGAACGCGATATAAAAGCCATCGGGGCAATGGCCTTAAGAGTTCTGCAATATGCGAAATCGCCAAACCGTCCTATCCGCAGTGCTGATCCTCGCAGCTTTTGCCGCTGCGGGCGCCGATTGGCCCCAGTTCCGCGGCTCCGAGAGTTCGAGCATCGCCGACGCTACGCCGCCCTTGGAATTCGACGTGGCCAGCGGCAAGAACGTCGCTTGGAGTACTCCGTTGCCCGGGCGCGGCGCTTCGAGTCCGATCGTCGTCGCCGGCCGGGTGTATGTCACGGCCAGCAGCGGCGCCAATCAGGATCGCCTGCACGTGCTGTGCTTCGACAGCGCCGACGGCAAGCAACTTTGGGAGCGGCAATTCTGGGCCACCGGCCGAACGCTGTGCCATCCGACCAGTTCGATTGCCGCCCCGACGCCCGCCAGCGATGGCCAGCGAATTTTCGCGTTCTATTCATCGAACGACCTGGTGTGCCTCGACCTGGATGGCAACCTCCAGTGGTACCGTGGCCTGACCTACGATCATCCCACGGCGGCCAACGACGTCGGCATGGCCAGTTCGCCGTTGGTCGTGGGGCCACTGGTGATCGTGCAGGTGGAATGCCTCGGCGATTCGTTTGCCGCGGCTATCGACACCACCACAGGCGAGACGCGCTGGCGCATCGATCGGCCGAAGGTTATGAACTGGTGCTCGCCCGTTCTGCTGCACGGCAAGCAACCCGGCGCCGACCTGATCCTGCTGCAAGGGCCCGATGGCATCAGTGCTCATGACCCGAAAACCGGCCGCGCGGTCTGGTCAATCGATCGCAAGTGCAACGGCATTCCATCGCCCGTGGTGCACGATGAAGTGATCTACCTCGCTTCCGAAGGGCTCACGGCGCTTGGCAAGCGCTCGACGGCTGGCGATCCCGAGATACTCTGGGCCACGAAGCAGCTCGATCCGGCGTCGTCGAGTCCCGTGGTGCAGGACGGCTCGGTCTATGTGCTCAACCGCGCCGGAGCGCTGACCTGCGGCGACGCCGATACGGGCGAGGTGAAATGGCGGCTACGGCTTAAGGGATCGTTCTGGGCCACGCCGGTGGTCGCCGGCAATTATCTGTTTGCCGCCAATAGCGACGGCGAGATCATCACCGTGAAGCTCGGCGATCAAGGCGAGATCGTCGCCACCAGCGCCCTCGGCGAACCGGTGTACGGCTCGCCTGCCGTGGCTGGCGGAGCGATGTTCGTGCGCAGCGATGCGCATTTGTCGAAGATTGCCGAGCAACAATAATGTTTCCTGCATTGCGATGGCTGTTGCCGATCGTGCTTGCCGCGATTGCTTCGTGGCTCGAAGCCGCCGATCGTCCGCCAAACATTGTGTTCCTGCTGGCCGACGATCTGCGGGCCGACACAATCCACGCGCTGGGCAATCCGCGAATTCGCACGCCGAACCTCGATCGCTTGGTGGCCGAGGGAACCACGTTTCGACGCGCGATCACGGCGTATCCCATCTGCCTGCAAAGCCGGATCGAGATGATGACCGGCTGCACGATTTTCCGTGGCGAGCAATTTAAACCTAACAAACCCGAGGGCAACGAGATTTTGCCCTGGGCCGAGACGCTGCGCCTGGTCTACCAAACTTGGCATGTGGGCAAATGGCACAACGCCGCCACGCCTTGGGATTGGGGCTACGAGCACACGCGCAGTTTGTTCGTCAGCGGCGGCGGTCGATTCCAGGGACAAGCGACCGATTGGCGCGACCGGCCGATCACCGGCTACAAGGGCTACGTGTTCAAGCGCGAGGACGGCATCGCCGAGCCCGAAAAGGGCGTGGGACTTACCGGCGAGACGACCCGGCACATTGCCGACGGCGCGATCGAAGCCATCGATGCCAGCGAGGGGCCGTTCTTTGTGCACGTCAACTTCACCGCGCCGCACGACCCGTTGCTGATGCCGCCAGGCTACGAAGGCAAGTACCGCCCCGAAGACATGCTGGTGCCGCCGAATTTTTTGGCCGAGCACCCCTTCGATCACGGCAACTTCAAAGGGCGCGACGAGGAGCTGTTTCCCTGGCCGCGAACCGAGAACGACGTCCGCCGCGAGTTGGCGTACTACTATGCTGTGATCGACGATCTGGACGCGCAGATCGGACGAATTCTGACCGCTCTCGAAATCCGCGGGCAGCTCGAGCACACCGTGATCATCTTCTCCAGCGACCACGGCCTGGCGATCGGCAGCCATGGCCTGCGCGGCAAGCAGAACATGTACGAGCACACGCTCGAAGTACCACTGGTCGTGCGCGGCCCCGACATTCCGCGCGGCAAACAGATCGACGCTCAGGTGTACCTGCGCGATCTGTATCCGACCACCTGCGCGCTGGCCGACATTGACGTGCCCGAGTTCGTCGAGGGGAAAAGCTTGCTGCCTTTGCTCCGCGACGAGGCAAGCGAGCTGTACCCGTTCACGGTGGCGTACTTTCGCGACGTGCAGCGTGCGATCCGCACCGATCGCTGGAAGCTGATCGAGTATCCGCGGGCGCAGCGCGTGCAGTTCTTCGACGTCGTTGCCGATCCCGACGAACTCGAGGATCGAAGCGAAGAGCCCACGCTGGCCCCGACACGCGCACAACTTCACAAGCAGTTGCATGCCTGGCTCGCCGAGCACGGCGACCCGCTCGAGCGGCAGTAGCTACGGTCCGGCGTGCTGGGCGGACGAGGCGTGGCCGGCCAGTGTCATGCGTACCGTCGCGGGCATGCCCAGCCGCAATTCGTCTTTCGGATCGTTGACGAACGCCCGCACCTCGTACACGAGCGCGGTGCGCAGTTCTTCGGTCTGGATGGCCTTGGGCGTGAACTCGGCCACCGGCGAGATGAAGCCGATCCAGCCGTCGAATGTCCGGTCGGGAAAACTATCGACCGTGATTGCCGCTTTCATGCCCGGTGCGACCTTTCCCAGGTCGATTTCCGAGACATAAGCGCGCACCCATTTCGGGTCCATCACCGCCAGCGAAAACACCGGTCGCTGCGGCGAGGCCATTTCGCCCGGTTCCAGCAGCCGGGTGCGCACGATGGCCTCGACCGGGGCGAGAAGCTCGGCGTCGGCCAACTCGCGGCGCAAGAAAGCGGCCTGCGCCTCGGCGGCCTTGAGGCGTGCCTCGGCCTCGGCGACCTCTTCTTTGCGCGGGCCCGCCACCATCAGGTCGTGGGCCTTGATGTTGACG
>DASZPI010000061.1:0-2192 GCA_035550355.1 Pirellulales bacterium | reverse complement strand
ACGCCGACTTGCGGCTTCAGCAACTCGAGCTTGAAAACGAAAAACTGTCGTCGCACATGACGGCAACGCTCGAAGAAATCACGCTCATCTATCGCTTGACGCACAATCTCAAGCTATCCGGCAATCGCGAAGATCTGGCATCGTTGGCGCTGAGCTGGATCTCGGCGGTGGTTGCCTGCCACGGACTCGCGATTCACTTTGTCGCCCAGGACGAATCGACCAGCCCGGCCGGGTCGTGCCGCGCAACGCATATCACGCACGGCCGCTGCCCACTCGATGCCGACGAGTTCCAACGGCTGATCAAGCACCTTGAGCCCCAACTTGGCCGAACGCACGTTCCCCGGCCGTTGATTTTGAATCATGCGGCAACCAACGACCCTGGCTGGCCGTTTCACAACATCAGCGAGCTGGTGGTCGTGTCGCTGACCGAGGGAGAACGCACCTTCGGCTGGCTGGCGGCGTTCAACCACAAGGGTGGCGGCGAGTTCGGCACCGTCGAAGCCAACCTGCTCTCGAGCGTCGGCACGATTCTGGGCATTCACAGCGCCAACATCGATTTGTATCGCCAGCAGGCCGAAGTGCTGGCCGACGTGGTGCGGGCCATGTCGAGCGCGATTGATGCCAAGGACCCTTATACACGCGGTCACAGCGATCGTGTGGCGCGCGTAAGCGTGCGCTTGGCCCAAGAACTGGGCTGCGATCGCGACACGCTGCGCACCGTCTACATGGCCGGCCTGCTGCATGATATCGGCAAGATCGGCATCGACGACAGCGTGCTCCGCAAGCCGGGCAAGCTGACCGACGCGGAATTCGAGCACGTCAAAACCCACGTCGAAATCGGCTACCGCATTCTGCGCGACTTGCGAAAGATGCAGCACATGCTCCCCGTCGTGCTGCACCATCACGAGGCGTACGACGGCTCGGGATATCCCCATGGTCTTTCGGGCGAGAATATCCCGTTTCTTGCTCGAATCGCCGCGGTCGCCGATGCCTACGACGCGATGGCGAGCGATCGTCCGTACCGCAACGGCATGCCCGACGAAAAACTCGACCGAATCATCCGCGAAGGCGCCGGCAAGCAATGGGATGCGCGCGTGGTCGAGGCCTTCTTCCGCGCGCGCGACGACATCCGCGAAATCTCGCGCCGCAACGTGAATCACGACGAGCTGGGCGCATTACAATTCACGTAATTGGTCCCACTCAACCATGTGTCGAGACGCGCCCGCATGGCATTGCGACCGAGCGACCGCGAGGATTTGCTCGCCGAAGCGGTGGCGCTCGTCAAGCGTATTGAGCTGCGGCTCCCCTCGGGCGAGACCGTGGTGGTCGGCTTCCGGCGCGGCGGCGAGCTGAGCATCTACTTCGGCGCCGATCCGGTGTTTCAATTCGACGGCCAACAGCGCCTGCGCAGGGCGTTCGTGGGCGGCCAGTTGCTGAAGGCGCAAGGCGGACGGCTCGTACAGGTCGAACGAACACGCGAGCACGGCCGGCTGGTGTTGGTTTCGCAGCCGCTAAGCGCCGCGCAATCGGCTCCGCTTTTGGCCAGCGCGGCCGACCGCCTTGGCCAACTGCGCGCGCACCTTTCGCACGGGCAACCGACGATCATGGGGCAGGTGCCGCCGACGGGTGATCTGTTGGCGGAAATTGTCGACTGGCTGCGTACGCTCCCCGATCCCCCCATGCTCGCCGACCGACCAGGGATTCGGTGATTCCCGCGGGCACAAATGTTGCACGTATTAAAAGCGTTTCACCACGACTTGCCAAAATTCGGAGGAAGCGGATGAGCCTCAACACCTTATGTAACGGATGTGCTCTGGGCGCAGGGCTCATGTACTTTTTTGATCCACACCATGGCCGCCGCCGACGCGCCGTGGTCGAAGACCAGGTCCAGGGATTCTTGGGCGATTTTACCCGGGGCCTCGATCGTGCCACCCACGAAATTCAATCCTCAGCCAAGCACCTGGTGAACGAGGTAACCGGCATCGTCGATGACTCGCGCGGCGGCGACAACCGCGCGGACAAGTATCAGGTCGACCGGCCGGAATCCGAAGCCTTGACCCCAGGAATGAAGTTGATTGTCGGCGCCGCGGGCCTGTCGTTCGCGATGTACGTTACGCGACGGCCGGGCTTGGTGCTCGGCATGCTCGGCCTCGCGACCCTGGGATCGAAAATCGCACATGTCGCGGACACCA
>DASZPI010000060.1:0-2354 GCA_035550355.1 Pirellulales bacterium | reverse complement strand
TGTCGGAGCTCGAAGGGGTCGCGCCCGAGCCAGGCGAGCCGCGCTTCGGCCGCGGTCGATCGCCCGAGTCGGTGGTGCGCGATCAGCTCCGCTGCCTGGCGGCAGTCGACGAAGGGCTGGGGCAACTGCTCGCCGCGCTCGAGGCCTCGGGGCAGCTCAACCGCACGCTGGTCATCTACACCTCGGACAATGGCTACTTGATGGGCGAACATGGTCGGATGGACGACAAGCGCTGGCCGTACGAGCCGAGCGTGCGCGTGCCGCTGGTGGTGCGCTATCCGGCGCTCGCCGCCTCGGCAACGGTCTGCGACCGGCTGACGGTGAACGTGGACCTTGCACCCACGATGCTCGAGTTGGCCGGCGTCGAATCGCCGCTGCCGATGCACGGCAGCTCGATGGTGCCGCTGCTGTGCAATCCAACCACGGCCGGCCGGACGGCAGTGCTGACCGAATACTTTCTCGAAAAGGTCTCGCCGCAGGTTCCGTCGTGGCAAGCCGTGCGGACCGACGAGCAACTTTACGTGCGCTACGACGATCATCCCGAGTGGGACGAGCTGTACGACCTGCGCACCGATCCGGGCGAGGAGCGGAACATTGTCGCCTCGACGAATGCCGAAACGGTGACGAAGTTGCAACGCGAGCTCGATCGCCTGCTCGACGCCGCGAAATAGACGGTCGCAGGCATGGTCGCGGCGGCGGGTGGAAAAGCAGCCGCACCCCGTCCGGGCCCGCAGCTTAGGTTACACTGCACGCTCATCGATCCAACCATCGCGCTGTTGCAGAATTTCGTCGAGGAGTTTCGTTATGCATTGTCGCCGCGGTTTGCTTCGATTGGCTGTGCTCATCGCGATCGGGGCGTCGGGCGCAGGGCGTGTCGACGCGCAAGCGATTGAAGGACCGCTGCGGGTGTTCTACACCGGGCACAGCTTCCACATGTTCGTGCCGGCGCGAATCGAGCAGATGGCCCAGGTCGCCGGGCTCGACTATCAGCACGCCGGCAAGCAGGGGATCGGCGGCTCGAAGGTGATTCAGCACTGGGAGCTGGCAACCGACAAGAACCAAGCCAAGGCGGCGCTCGAGACCGGCAAGGTCGATGTCTTTACCATGGCCTGCCACCTGATGATTCCCGATCCCGGGATCGACAACTTTGCCGAGCTGGGGCTGAAGCACAATCCGAAGCTGCGATTGATCGTGCAATGCTCGTGGGTGCCGTTCGACATGACCTCGCTCGAGCAGCGGATCGACGACAACGCCCAGCGCGACTCGACCGACCTCGACGCCTTGCAGGCCGCCAGCGACGCCTGGCGGAAAAAGGTCGAAGCCCAGGCCGACGCCATCAACGCCCGGCATGGCCGCAAAGCCGTGGCGCTGGTGCCCGCCGGCGATGCGGTGCTCGAGCTGCGCCGCCTGGTGGCCGCGGGCAAGTTTCCCGGCGTGAACAAGCAGGCCGAGCTGTTCCGCGATCCGATCGGTCATGGCCTGGCCCATGTGCAAGAGCTGGCCAGCTATTGCAACTTCGCCGTGATTTTTCGGCGCGATCCGCAAGGGCTGAAACTCGCCGCCACCGGCATCGATCCCCAGCAGGAAGCGATCTTGCAGCGGATCGCCTGGCAGACGGTCTCGAAGTATCCTTACGCCGGTCTCACGACCAACGATCAAGCCGCCGAATAACGACAGGAGCGACGTGCATGCGGGTCAATGTTCGTACCATCGCCGGGTTCGCCTGGTTGCCGATGATCGTGGCCTGCGCCGCACAAGCCGACGCGCCGGCCGCGGGCGCTGCGGCCACGGTCGCCGAGGCGGCCAAGGTGCTCGACCTGACCACGTTTCCGTTGATGGACAAGGCCGACGAGCCTTCGCAACGCAACGTCGCGGCACTGACCTACAACGTCGCGGCGAGCGTTAGCAGCGCCTACGAATTCCAGCAGCAGCAGCTTGGCGACGCGTGGCGCGAAGTCTCGCCGGCGTACGTCAGCAGCGAATCGGCCAGCGGCGTGTTCGCGCGCTCAGGGTTCACGGTCACCGTGATGGTCTTCCCCACCGGCATGCCAGGCCAGGTGCGCGTGGCGATCGCCAACCTGGGCAACGTGCCGCTCGACAAGCTGCCGTTGCCCGACGAGGCGAAGCCGTTCTTCGCCGGGCCGGCCAACGCGATGTTCCTCAGCGACGCGCCGGTCGAATCGACCAAGCAGACCTGCCAAAAACTGCTGCTGGCGCAAGGCTGGCAGCCGTACGGCACGGCGGGCGACTCGCTGTTCTTCAAGCAGAACGCGGTCCGGCTGCTGGCAACGATCTCGGCCGCCCCGGCACAAGGCGGCAAGACCATGCTCACCTACAGCACCGAGCTGATGTCG
>DASZPI010000059.1:0-8700 GCA_035550355.1 Pirellulales bacterium | reverse complement strand
GTTGCGAGCAGCGTGATTTCGCGGGGACCAGGGGCGAAGTAGTGCAAACCATCCCCGGCGGCGCATCGTAAAACTTCTCTAGACCGACCGTCCGGCATAGGCGTTTTGCCGAGGCTCAAATTCGGTGTGCTGTTCCGCCTTAGGCTCCCTTGAAACCGCGCGCAAACGCCATGATGATGGTACTGTTCTACATTGACCTGCATTCTCGCAGTCAAAGCCGAACCATCGGCGGTTCGAAGCGTAGAACCGTCGCGTATGCAGGCGATCGTGGCAACTTGTGGCATGAGGTCCAGTTTGGAGTCGCTCATGGCGTCGGTACTTTTGGTGGATGACGATCGGACGGTCCGGCACTTGATCAGCGAGGCCTTCGACGGCTCGGACATCCAAGTGCTGGCGGCGAAAACCGCCGACGAAGGCTTGGCGATGCTCGAAAAGCACGATCCCGACGTCGTGCTGCTGGACATCATGCTGTCGGACGAGTCGGGGCTCGACCTGTTCGGTCAGATCCACGCCCGCGACACCAAGCTGCCGATCATCTTCATCACCGCGCTCGATTCCAGCGACACGGCCATCCAGGCCATGAAGCTGGGCGCGTACGACTACCTGCTGAAGCCGTTGGATCTGGCGCGCGTCCAAGAACTGGTGCGGCAAGCCGTCCAGATCCGCCGCTTGATGAGCGTGCCGGTGGAGTTGCCCGGCGGCACCCGCAGCGAGCCGAAAGGCGGCGGCGACGCGCTCGTGGGCCGCAGCCCGGCGATGCAAGACGTGTACAAAGGCATCGGCCGCGTCGCCCAGCAAGACGTCACGGTGCTCATCCACGGCGAGAGCGGCACGGGCAAAGAGCTCGTTGCCCGCGCCATCTACCATCACAGCGCGCGGTCGCGTGGTCCGTTCCTGGCGGTCAACTGCGCCGCGATTCCCGATTCGCTGTTGGAAAGCGAACTGTTCGGCCATGAGAAGGGTTCGTTCACCGGCGCCGACTCGCGGCGCATCGGCAAGTTCGAACAATGCTCCGGCGGCACGCTGTTCCTCGACGAAATCGGCGACATGTCGCCGATGGTGCAAAGCAAGATGTTGCGCATCTTGCAGGAAAAAGAATTTGAGCGCGTCGGCAGCAACCAGGTGATCAAGGCCGACGTGCGCGTGATCGCCGCGACGCATCGCGACCTGGAAAAGATGGTCGAGCTCGGCACGTTCCGCGCCGACCTGTACTATCGTCTGAGCGCGTTCACGTTGACGTTGCCCAGCTTGCGCGAGCGGCCCGACGACCTGCTGCTGTTGCTCGAGCACTTCCTGGAAGTGTACAGCCGCGAGTTGCACAAAGACGTCCAAGGCATTTCGCCCGAAGCGCTCGACTTGCTGCTGCAATACCGTTGGCCGGGCAACGTGCGCGAGCTGCAAAACGTGTTGAAGCACGCGTTGTTGCAGGCCGCCGGTCCGGTGCTGATTGCCGATTTCTTTCCGGCGAAGCTGCGTCACGCCGAGACCACCGACCTGCCGGCCGATCTGGGCGACGCGATCGATGCCGACATCCCGGCGTTCATCGAGCAGCGGCTCCGCGCCGATTCGACCAACCTGTATGCCGAAACGCTCGGCATGATGGAACGCTTGCTGGTGGCGCGGGTGCTGCGCGAGGCCGACGGCAATCAGTCGAAGGCGGCAAAGATTCTCGGCATCACCCGCGGCAGCTTGCGCAACAAGATTCGCTCGCTGGGCGTGTCGATCGACCGCATGGTCAAAGTCGACGGCGACGTCGAAGCCGAACCGGCTTCAAGCTCGTAAGCGACGCAGCTCGTTAGCGACACCGTGTGCTGCCCGGGGCCGACGTCCCAGCACTCACCGACCAGGACGCTGCCTACGCGCGCTCGTTACTTTCCCACCTTGCCCGCAATCACCGCGTCGAGCACCTCGGTCAGGTTGTCGAGAGCATCGCCGGTCAGGCCGGCCGTCTGGCAGTACGCGTCGAGCTCGTCGGTGGTGTAGGCCGACCGCGCGTGATAGCCGATGCGCCGTGTGGCCGGAGCCGCCGGAAACAGCGAGGCGTACTTGTACTCGGTGAACAGAATCGTTGCCAGCAGGCCGCACTCCGAGGGCTGCGTTGGCTTTTCGAACGGCACGAGATAGTTCCAGCGCGTCCGGCCGTCGCTGGTGACGAACGTGTGAATGTCGATGTCGTCGCGATTTGCGCCCGGGATGGCGCGCATCACGATGTACTCATACATGGTTTTGCCGCGCAGCGTGTTCGTGCTCTGCGACAGGTCGATGAACGTGTTCTTGTACAACAGCACCAGCGTCCGCAGCGATGCAGCATCGGACTGCGAACGGCTTTTAACCAGCAATCCCAGGCTGCGCATGTTCTGCACGGCTTCGCTCACCGTGCTGTTGAAGCCTTGTGTCAGCCGGGGACCATTGAACTCGCAGTTGATGGCAAACGGCAGGTGATGCAAATACAAATCGCCTTCGACCAGGTCGCGCTGCACATGCGCTTGCACCGAGACGTAGTGCTGGCTGATGTAGTTGAGGATCTGCGATCGGCTGAGCTTTGGCAAAGCGTCCTGATCGCGCTCGAGCATGTCGAGCCCCACGCTGAACGCGTGGCGGCGCGAACTGGGCACGGGCAACTCGCCGGGCGTGCCAGCTCGCCGACTTAGAAACGGCAAAAAGCTGCGAATCTCTTGCGGTTCGCCCGCCTCGACCGCCTCGCAAGCGAATTCCTCGCTCTGCTCGTGCGCCTCGGCGAGCTCTTCTTCCGTGCGCGGCACGCTGCGAATGGTTTTTACCGACAGCCCCGACCGACCAGCCTGCGCCAACGGGACCACCGACACCACGCCGAACAGCCACGCGGCAATCGCCAAGCCGGTCCACGCGCCACGTCGCCATGCAGTCGTTCCAAGCTGGTACAACATCGAACACCTAGGTTTCTTCGCGGCCGCGGCTCAATCCAACGTGCACTATTATGCTGAGCCGCGACGGGGCAAGTCTATCTTTTTCCGCAGCGCCCCGGGCGAAGTCCCCAGCGCAGGCGAGGCTGTCGTTGCGTCGAACCAAATTCTTGCGACCCGCCCACGTGCGGTCTATTATCGATCGATTCGACCCGTGACCCGAGCGCTGCGTATGTGGCTAGGCTGTCTGCTGTTGCTTTGCGGCGTGCTGATCGCAGCCACCTGGTGGCGCGGCCCGCAATTCGGCCTGGGCTGCGCCGTGATCGTGTCGCTGTTAGCGCCGGTTTGGGTCGATTGGAACGCCGGTCCGCTGCCGATCGACTTGCGCACCGCGATCGCCGTGATCGGAATCTCGGCCTACTGCGTCTATCCCGGTTCGCGCGTGAACTTGCGCCTGGTACCGGCCGACGTGGCGCTCATTGCATTGATGCTCGCGAACTTGGCAACCGACACGTACAACGACGGGTTTACGTGGGCGCTGCCGTTGCGCGTGTACGGCGAATGGGGCATTCCGTACGTTGCCGGGCGGCTTGCGATTCAATCGCTCGACGACGCGCGCAAGCTCGCTCCGATCGTGTGCCTGGTGCTCGCCGCGCTGGCGATCTGGGCCCTGGCCGAGGCCACCACCGGCGTGAATCCGGCGAATGCGATCTTCGGCGAGCGACCCGACGACTTTACGAACAAGCACATGCAGCGCTTCGGCCTGTATCGTGCCGAGGGGCCGACGCGACACTCCATCTACCTGGGCATGCTGCTGGTGCTGTTGTCGCCCTGGGTCGTCTATCAATCGCTGCGCGCTTGGCGGCACGAAGCGGTGGGGGCGTGGCTGATCGCCCCGATTTTCGTGCTGGGCGGGCTGGTGGCTTCGACGGCGCGCAGCCCCATGCTGGCGCTCGCGCTGGCGGCGGCCATCGCGCTGTGGTATTGCCTGCCCGCGTGGCGACGCTGGATCGGCGGCGGGTACCTTGCCGCGCTGCTGTTGCTGGCGCTGCTCTGGAAACCGGCGATCGCCCTGCTGGAACGGCTCGAAGACAACCGCGACAGCCGCGCCCGCGTGAAGGTGGTCGTGGGTAACGAGCGGGTCGAATACTCAGGCACCCGCCATCGCTTGTATCTGTTGCCGGTCTATGCCCAGGCCATGCGCAAGGCCGGCGCCTTCGGCTTCGGCACCTATCTGACGGCACAGTTTCCGCTGCGCATCCCGCTGGCCACCGACGACGCCGCAACCCGCATCGCGATGATGTTCGTCGACAACCACTACATTCTGATCGAACTGCGGCTGGGATACGTCGGCCTGGCGTGCTTCGTGGCATTCGTCGTGGCGGTCGCGATCCAGGCAATGCGGCTGGTCAACCGGTCGAGCGCGCCGGAAAGCACCTTCATGGCCGCGCTCGGCAGCGCGGTGCTCGGCGTGTCGATCATGCTGCTCACGGTCTGGCTGCCTCAGGACTTCGGTTTTCTCTACCTGTGGACCGCGGGGACCACCAGCGGCCTGCTGCTCGGCGGTCGGTCGGCCGGTGCGTTCGCCCAAACCAGCGGACGCCATGGCGCAGCGAGCGCCTACGGCTCGTCGTCGGGCAAGCCAAGGATGGCGGTCTAACTGCCTAACTTGTCACTCTAACTTCTGTTGAAATCGGGTCATCGATGAACTGGGGAGTTGCTTTTTTCATTGCGGCAGCGAACACCGCATTAGCGCTCGGCGGGTACCTTGCCTGGCCCAGCCGATGGAATATCCCAACGCTGTTGGGGGTGTCGTTCTGCCTCACGGCATTCTGGATCCCGATGTTCAGCTCGATGGGCTACAACTCCCCGTCGGAGCAGATTACGAACCTGTACGTGCTGCTGATGTGCATCGCGATCCCGGGTTTCATCATCGGGATTTTTCTGGGCAAGACGCTGTATCGAGGGTTCGGCTTTCGCAACCTCGAAGCATCGCGCCCCCTCGAGTTCGATTGGCTGGTGATCGGCAAAGTCTGCCGCAAGACCGCCTTCTTGCTGGTGATCGGCTTGGGGGGCATGGCCCTGAGCTTTTACCTGATGGGCTACGTGCCGATGTTCGCCGCCGATCCGATGGCGGCCAAGTTCTTCAAAGGCGAATACCAGCACAGCTATTCAAAGGTCGCCCTGCTGCATCGCACCGCGTGGCAATTCATCACGTTCGCCATGCCGGTTGGCCTGTACTTGGGTTTCCTGTATCGGCGCGCCGGCGTGTTGGCGCTGTCGATCGTCAGCATTCTGTGCATGGCGCTGACGTTGAGCCGCACCTCGACGCTGCTTGGCTTGTTGACCGCGCTGGGCTTAATTGCGGCTCGGCAGCGCAGCACGTTTTTCGCGTATTTCATCTTCCTGGTGCTGATGATGCCGTTAGGCAGTGCGTCGTTCTATATCATCGATCAAATCTTCCCACACAGCGGCTTCGGATTCAGCAACGGCGACAGCCTGGCCGACCAGATTGCCCAGGGTGCGCCCGACGTCAACGATCAACTGTCGCTGCTCGATTCGTTTCAGGCCTCGCAGGAATGGACGTACGGTCGCACGTTTGTCGGGGCGCTCGTTCCCTACAACTTTCGTTGGAACCCGGCGGTTTGGGCGCTCACGACCGTCTCGGGTTCGCCCGACGTCTCGAACACCAACTCAGGCGGATACCGATTGCCGGTCTCGCTCTGGGGGTACGTCGCGTTCGGCTACACCGGCGCGTTTTTTGTGCCGTTGTTGTCCGGGCTGATCGCAGGCTGGTGGGGCGCGCTCATGTATCAGCACGTCGACGGCACGCGCCCGGTGCAAACCATCCTCTGGATCTCGCTGTACTCGACTTTGGGCAACCAAATGATCCAGTACTACTTGTTATCGATCTACAGTTTGCCCTCGATCGTCTGCGCGCTGTTCCTGCTGATGGGCACGAAGGTTAGATACCTGGGCGCGCACCACAGCGCGACGACCACGCTGCCAAAGCTACCACCTCAGAAACTGCCGCAGCCCATCGGGGCAAACTCGTAACCCATCGGCGTTGATGCGGCGCAAGAGGTTTCCACTTGGTGCGAAAAAAACGCGAGTTTGCCGTGAAAAACTTGACTTTGCATCCCCCCCGAATTACAAGAGCCTTTCACCCTTAATCGTGTGCGCGGGGCAGTTTGCGCGCAATTGCGAAATCTCTTTTTGCGAATAGGCACCTATGAGCGCGACGATCGACTCTAGCGGTACGGAACAAAACGCTGCCAAGGGCATGGCGGCGATGCTCGCGTTGAACGACATCGACTACCGCGGTTACCTGCGCCGTCGCTGGCCGCTGATGGCGGTGTTTCTGGTGTTGGGAATCGCGCTGTCGGTTGTCTATTGGAGCGTGGCGCGGCTCAAGTACGAGTCGAAGGCCCAGATCCTGATCATGAAGAAGGATGCCAAGCTGCCGACGCGCGGAGCCGAAGGCGCGGGCGAAGAAGACGCCAATGTCGGCGAAGATCTGCTGGCCACGCACATGCAGATTTTGCACAGCCCAGCCATCGTGCGCAGCGCTCTACTGGAAAACGGTCTCGACGAGCTGCCCTCGATCGTCGCCGAGCTGAATCCCGATGAAAAAGCCGACCAATACGTGATCGACCATCTGTACGTGACCCGCGGCGGTCTGGGACAGGCGCGCACCGCACACGTGCTCAACGTCGCCTTTCGGCACACGTCCGATGAAGACTGCGAACTGATCCTGAATGCGATCATCGACAGCTACCAGAAGTTCCTGAACGAAACCTTCCAGGATGTGAGCACCGAAGCCGTGAGCCTGATCATGCAGGCCAAGGACGAGCTGGGCCGCGACCTCGATAAGGCGGAAGACAACTACCGGGCCTTCCGCGAAGGCGCCCCCCTGCTCTGGGACGGCGAGAAAAGCGAAAACGTCCATCGCAATGCGTTCAAGCTGCTGCAGGAAGAACTGGCCGAGCAGCGGATGCGCTATGCGGCCGCCGAAAGCCGGCTGCAAGTGGTCGAGGCAGGCCTCGAGGACATGCGCCGCAGCGGCACCAGTGAGTTTGAACAACTCGCGCTGCTCGATGAATTGGACGTGGAACGGTTGAAGATGTTCTTCGAGGTCGACGCGCCGACCAGAACCGAAAGCTCCCGAGCCGAATTCGACCAGCTCATGCGGATGATGATGCGCGAACGCTCGCTGCTCCTGGAGTACGGCGCAGAGCATCCGACGGTTCGCGAACTCCGCCACCACATCAACGTCGCCCAGGGCATGCTCAGTCAGAAGAGCGGCTTTATCGACGATCACAAAAACCGCAAGTTCGGCAAGTCGCAGAACGCCGCAGATCAAGGCTCCAAGCAATCGGACGCCGGCTCCGACGAGCAGGACGACGCCGAGGACATGAGCCCGTCGGCAATCATGCAGGTCTACCTGCGTCTGCTGAACAGCGACCTGACGGCAACCATCAAGCGCATCGAAAGACTCGAAGTCGTCGCGGAAACCGAACGCGAGGCCGCTCAGAAACTCGTCAGCTACGAATTGCGCGACGAGGCGCTGCAGAAAAACCTCGAACGAAAGCAAGACCTGTTCGACATGGTCATCGAGCGCTTGCGCGAGATCAACATCGTCAAGGAATACAACGGCTTCGTTACTGAAGTCATCGAGCCGGTGGAACTGGGCGAGCAGGTTTGGCCGCGGCTCATCTGGTGCTTGCTGATCGGCAGCACGCTGGGGCTGCTGGCGGGCGTCGGCGCGGGAACCGTGGCCGAGCTGCGCGATCAAACGTTCCACGGCCCCGAAGAAATCCGCCAGTCGCTGGGCCTGCCCATTCTGACGCACGTCCCGCGGCTCGACACGTCGACCGTGCTCCCATCGCCCGAAGGTTTGCCGCCGGTCGATCCGACGATCGTGGTCTACCACCAGCCGCGATCGCGCGAGGCCGAAGCGTTCCGCGCCCTGCGCACCAGCATTTTCTTCAGCGCGCGCGAAGCCACCCGGCAAGTGCTCGAGTTTACCAGCGCCAACCCCGGCGACGGCAAGACGACCACGGCGTGCAACCTGGCGGTCGGCATCGCGCAGACCGGCCGCAAGGTGCTGATCATCGACTGCGACATGCGCCGCCCGCGCATTCACGAAGTGTTCCGCATCGGCTCAGAAGTCGGCCTGTCGAGCGTCGTCGCCGGCGCCGCCGAGCCCCCCGATGCAATTCATGCCACCGGCGTGGTGAACCTGTCGGCCATGGCCGCCGGCCCCATTCCCGAGAATCCGGCGGAACTGCTCACCAGCGCTCCGTTCGGGCAGTTGATCGGCGCCTTGCGGCAGCAATTCGACTTCATCGTGCTCGACACGCCGCCGCTGTTGGCCGTAGCCGATGCCAGCATCGTGGCCCAATTGGCCGACGGCGTGGTGATGACCGTCCGCACGACGAACGACAGCCGTCCGCAGGCTATCGAAGCCAAGGAATTGCTGACTCGCGTCGACGCCAAGGTGCTGGGCCTGGTCGTGAACGTTGCCGACGAAGGCTCGGCCGGCTACTCGATCATGCACGGCAAGGGCTACGGCTACCAGCACACGGCTTACGGCAGCAAGAAGAACGCCGGCTACTACCACGTCGGACCGGATAAGAAGTCGCGCAAGGCGGCCGGACGCACAAGCTGACGAGCTGACAAGCTGACGAACATTGCCGTGACGGCTTCCGTGGCGCACAGTTGCGCGCCGCGGCTGCGATCGCGCGGTCGCCCGACCGTGGCACGGCGCGGCACGATGCGCGGTCGATAGACGGTCCCCTCACCATTGTGTCGGAGC